>JACCTF010000345.1 GCA_013812565.1 Pyrinomonadaceae bacterium
GCCATGTGTTACCGACGATGCAGCAGAAGGCTACGGCAAAACTTGAAAAAATGCTTTACAGGGATAGCGATGAATCAGCAACTGTCTCGACTGGTTAGGGTTCGTACAAGAATTAATCTAACAAATCGCTCAACCAGAAGCGTAATTAGCTCGCCTAGTTAGGTGGCGCTTTCCGCATCAAGAAGTTTTCTAACACTGATCTTTTGAAGCGGTAAATTCAGCCCTCTTATCTCTTACTGCAACGTGAACTGAGCCTAGCAGTAGAGCCGCGCCAGTTCGCGTTTGAGCAACTTGCCGGTTGGTCCTTTCGGAATGTCGGCGACGAAGCGCACGGACTTTGGGCATTTGTAATCGGCGAGATGCACGCGGCAGAAACTGAGAATCTCTTCTTGGGTCGCGTTCGCTCCTTCTTTGAGGACGACGAAGGCGGCGACCTCTTCACCGTATAGGTCATCGGGCACGCCGATAACTGCTGCCGCCGCGATTGCCGGATGAGTGTAAAGCACTTCGTCAATCTCGCGCGGATAGATGTTTTCGCCCGCACGAATAATCATGTCAGACTTGCGATCAATGATGAAGTAGAAACCTTCCATGTCGCGGTAGCCGATGTCGCCTGTGTGAAACCAGCCTTCGCGAAACGCTCTGTCGTTAGCTTCCCCATTTTTGTAATAACCTTTCAAAATGTTTTCGCCACGCAGCAGGATTTCGCCGGACGTGCCGTCTGGAACTTCATTGCCATCTTCATCAACGATCTTCATTTCGTTACCGATAGGTTGACCGCACGAGCCTAGTCGGCGGTTTTCATTCGGTGGATTGAACGTCGAACGGCAGGTTGACTCAGAGAGTCCGTAGCCTTCAATTACGAGACAGTCAAATCTTTCTTCAAAACGGCGCAAGACTTCCGCCGGAACAGGCGCCGAGCCGCACATCGCGAAGCGCAGTTGTGATGTTGTAAGTCCGGCAGGTACGCCTTCGGGGTAAGTGGCCAAGAGCATTGAAAGCATCGTCGCGACAGAGCCAAACGAAGTTATTCCGTAATCGGAAATGATTTGCCAGAACTTCGAGGCCGAGAATTTCGGGCTAACGACTGTTGAGGCTCCGGCATAGAGGGGCGTCATCGTCGTCACGGAAACCGCGTTCATGTGAAAGAGCGGCATCATCGTCAAGAGGCGATCGCGCTCAGTGAACTTCAACCAATTTGTGATTTGTCTCGCATTGGCGATTAAGTTGCGATGTGTCAGCAAACACCCTTTCGGTCGCCCTGTTGTGCCTGAAGTGTAGATGAGTATGGCGTCATCATCTGGGTTTATTTTACCGACGGGCAATCCCTCATGCGCGCTGGATACGCCTTCGGTCGCCTGTGTCTCATCGTCAAATTCGATCACCGTGCGTAGGTTCGGCAATTCATCGCGCACGCTTTCAATTTGCGGCCTAAACTCTGAATGGACGAGCAGCACTTTCGCTTCCGAGTCGCTCATCACATACTTCATCTCCCGCGACTTCAATAAAGAGTTAATCGGATTAGCAAGCGCGCCGAGTTTGAAACAAGCGAAATAGGCGATGACATATTCGACGCTGTTCGGCATCAAGAGGCTGATGACATCACCTCTGTTGATGCCGTGATCAAATAACAAACATGCCGCGCGATTGACCGCTTGTTCAAACTTCGCAAAGGTGTAACGCCGTCCATCAGCTTCAGAGAAGATAAAGGGTTTGTCCGGCGCGGCCGCCACGCGTTGTTCCAATAATTCGCCCAAGTTTCGCGGATCTTCCGTCTGAACTTCAGTTGAAATGTTTTTCTCTCTGCTCATGAAGGCTCATGATATATTCAACCTCGCCCTTGAGTCACCACATTAGTAAGGATGATGGATGATCAAGAATCTACCTCTCTTCATTCCACATCCTTCATCCACTAATTTTTTATGACTACTTATCGAAATTTTATTGGCGGCGAGTGGACGGAATCTTCGTCTTCCAAATCGCTTGATAACATCAACCCGGCGAACACGGACGATAAACTCGGCATTATCAAACTCGCGACGCGAGATGAGGCGCGGCAAGCGGTTGAAGCCGCTGCGGAAGCATTTCGCAGTTGGCGCACGATGCCTGCACCGTCGCGCGGCCGCATGATCGCGCGTGCGGCGCGTTTGATGGAAGACGATAAAGAAAATCTGGCGGCGATATTGACGCGCGAAGAAGGTAAGACGCTTGCTGAATCGCGCGGCGAACTCCAACGTTCGATCAACGTCGCGGAGTTCTGCGCAGGAGAAGCGCGCCGCTTGAACGGCGAGACGATTCAATCCGAGCTAACTTCAAATTTTGCCTACACGATCAAGCAGCCGCTCGGTGTCGTGGCGTGCATCACGCCGTGGAATTTCCCGGTCGCAATTCCTGTCTGGAAAATCGCACCCGCCCTTGTCGCCGGTAACACTGTTGTCTTCAAGCCTGCTTCGCTCACGCCCGCTACTGCCGTGCGCATCGTAGAAATCTTTGTTGAAGCAGGATTGCCGAAAGGCGTGCTCAATCTCGTGCTCGGTTCAGGCTCGGAAGCCGGAGACGAAATCACAAATCACAAAGCAGTCCGCGCCGTCTCCTTCACTGGCTCAAACGATGTTGGAATAAAAATGTATGAGCAAGTTGCGAGGCGCGGCGTGAAAGTGCAGTGCGAGATGGGCGGTAAGAACCCAGTCGTGATTTTAGAAGACGCTGACCTTGACCTCGCAGTGGAATCAACTGCGCAGGGCGCGTTCGGTTCAAGCGGTCAGCGATGCACAGCGACGAGTCGGGCGGTGGTTGTTAATGATATTGCCGATGAGTTTGTCGCGCGCCTCGTCAAACGCGCGCAAGGGCTGCGACTCGGCGCAGGCGACGATCCGCAAACGGATGTCGGTCCTTCAGTTGACGCCAATCAATTTAAGACCGTGCTGCGCTACATAGAGATCGGGCGTGAAGACGGCGCAACGTTAAGTTGCGGCGGGGAGAGGGCGAAAGGCGAGGGCTTGAGCAAAGGGTTCTTTGTGCAGCCGACCGTCTTCGATCATGTTACGCCTGATATGCGAATCGCGCGTGAAGAGATTTTCGGTCCTGTTCTTTCGGTGCTGCGCGTCAAGAATTTTGACGAAGCGATGCTCGTCGCCAATGATAGTGAATACGGTCTCTCATCTTCGATCTTCACGAATGATGCCGCGCGCATCTTCCGCTTCGTTGACGAAATTGAAACCGGCATGACGCACATCAACTCGCCGACGACCGGCGGCGAAGCGCACATCCCCTTCGGCGGCATTAAAGCCACTGGCATCGGCGACCGCGAACAAGGCTCGACCGCACTCGATTTTTATACGGAATTGAAAGTCGTTTATGTGGATTACACGGGACGCAAGCGCGAAGGCAATTTGTACTGACCTATTAAATACTTGGGGAAGAATTATGTCACGATTGAGACTCAATGCTGTACGAGTTGTGCGGGCACCTCATTTCCTCGCTCTGACAATAGGATTGGCGATTGTCTTTGCAGGCTGTCAGCAAGCGAATGCGCCGCAATCAACTCAACTCGTAAATACTGCAACACCAACCGCCAACGCGAATAATCAATGGAACGCATACGTTGATAAATTTTTGAATGATTATTTCGCGGCACGCCCCGATGTTGCCGTCTATGCCGGACGCCACGAATTTGATGGACGGCTTCCTGATTGGAGCGCGGAAGGATTAAGCAAAGAAATCCAACGTCTCCACGCCGAGCGCGATAAGGCATCGGCTTTCAAAGACGACACGCTTGATGAGCGTCAACGCTTCGAGCGCGATTACCTCCTTGCGCAGATTGATAAAGACCTATTCTGGATGGAGACGGCTGATTTTCCGCACACCAATCCTTACTATTATGCGGATTCGATTGACCCTGATGTTTACGTCTCGCGCGAATATGCCGCGCCGGACGTGCGCCTTCGCGCCTTTACCGCTTACGCGAAAGCTGTTCCCGTTGCGCTGCAACAAATCCGCAGTAACTTGAAACTTCCGCTGCCGCGCACTTACATCAAGATCGGCAGAACCACCATCGGCGGGCTGGCTGACTTTTACGCCAAAGATGTTGCGGCGGTCTTTGCTTCAGTAAAAGACGATCAACTGCAAAAGGATTTCAAAACAGCGAATGAGGCGGCAATCAAAGCCATCAAAGATTTTGATTCATGGCTCGCCCAGCAAGAACCATCCGCCAGGGACAACTTCGCGCTTGGCGCGGAAAAGTTCAGCCGGATGCTCAAGGCGACCGAAGGCGTTGATGTTCCTTTAGACAAGTTGGAGGAAATCGGCAAGCAGGATTTGGAACGCAACCTTGCTGCTTCGCGCGAAGCGTGCGCCACGTATGCGCCCGGTAAATCATTGCCGGAATGTATGGCGAAAGCCTCCGCGCAGAAACCAGCAGGCAGCGTCGTTGCGGCAGCCACGAATCAACTCGCCGACCTTAAAAAGTTTATCCTCGAAAAAGACATCGTTACCATTCCTGGAATGGAAGAAGCGAAAGTCGCCGAAGCGCCACCTTACAAGCGTTGGAACTTCGCTTACATAAACATCCCCGGCGCATTTGAAAACAATCTCCCATCCACCTATTATGTCTCGCCGCCCGACCCGACATGGTCGCAAGCCAAGCGCAACGAATACATACCGGGCAGAGGCAGCCTGCTGTTCACATCCGTGCATGAAGTTTTCCCCGGACACTTTTTGCAGTTCTTACACGCGAACCGTTCGAAATCGAAATTCGGTCAAGTCTTCGTCGGCTATGCCTTCGCCGAAGGCTGGGCGCATTACACGGAAGAGATGATGTACGAAGCCGGACTCGGCGCGAATGATCCCGAAATGCACATCGGTCAATTGCAAGAAGCCTTACTCCGCGACGTGCGTTTTCTGTCGGCAATCGGGATGCATACAAAAGGCATGAAGGTCGAAGAATCCGAAATGATGTTCGTCGAACAGGGACTTCAAGATGCCGGTAACGCCGAACAGCAGGCTCAACGCGGAACATTCGACCCCGCTTACCTCAACTACACGATGGGCAAGTTGATGATTAGGAAACTACGCGAAGATTGGACGGCGTCGCGCGGCGGACGCGCGGCGTGGAAACGGTTTCACGATCAATTCTTGCAGTACGGAGGTCCGCCGATTCCGCTTGTCCGCAAGGCGATGATTGGCAGCAGCGATGGCTCACTGTTTTAGCGATCTTATCGAAAGAAAATTTCACGTCGCACGGATTTACAAATAACAGCTTCCACATGGGTAAACGCCACTGCTTTCCTCAAGGTGAAACAATATTTATGAGCACTCCGCAACCTAACGCCGATCAATCCGAAATCGTCCGGAAGCACAAAGAATTTCTCTTTCCCGCCGTCGCCACTTACTACCAAGAACCGCTTGCGCTTGTGCGTGGTGAAGGCGCGTATGTGTGGGACGATAAGGGCGACAAGTATCTCGATTGCTTCGGCGGCGTGTTGACCGTCAGCGTTGGACATGCGAACCCAAAAGTGACTGAAGCCGTCATCGAACAGGTAAAAAAACTTCAGCACACGTCGGCACTCTACGCAAACCACCCGCAAGGGCAACTCGCCGAAAAGCTCTATCAAATCACGCCCGGACGCTTGAAGAAATCCTTCTTCACGAGCACCGGCACGGAAGCCGACGACACGGCGATCACGGCGGCGAAGTTGCACACCGGACGGCAAGAGATTGTTGTGTTGCGTCACAGCTATTCAGGGCGTTCGGCGACGGCTCTTTCTGCAACGGGACATTCGACGTGGCGACCGCTCCCAGCACAAGTAGCCGGAATCGTTCACGCACGCGCGCCCTATTGTTATCGCTGCCCGCTCAAACTTGATTATCCGTCGTGCGGTTTAGCCTGCGCAGAAGATATAGAAGAATTGATTATGACGACGACGACCGGTGAAATCGCGGCGTTTATGGCTGAGCCGATTTTGGGCGTTGGTGGCTTCATTGTTCCGCCGCCGGGCTATTTTGAACGAGCCGTCGAAATTGCGCGCAAGCACGGAGGCTTGTTCATCAGCGACGAAGTGCAAACCGGATGGGGACGCACCGGGGATAAATGGTTCGGCATCGAGCACTGGGATGTCGAGCCTGACATCATGACTTCAGCGAAAGGCTTAGGGAACGGCGTTCCCATCGGTTGGACGATTGCGACGCCGGATGTCGCCGACAGTTTTCCCGGTCTGACCTTCGCTACCTTCGGCGGCAATCCCGTCTCAACTGCCGCTGCGCTCGCCGTCATTCGCACGATTGAAGAAGAGGATTTGCGAACCAACGCGGCGCAGGTCGGCGCACATTTGCGCGTGGGGTTGGAAACTTTGAAAGAGAAATATCCGATCATCGGTGATGTGCGCGGTATGGGCTTGATGCAGGCGCTCGAACTTGTCAAAGACCGCGAGACGAAAGAGCCGCACCCGCAAGCCATCTTGAGGATTTTTGAAGAAACAAAGAAGCGTAGCGTCCTTATCGGTAAAGGCGGGCTATACGGAAACGTGATTCGCACCGGAATGATGCTCAATTCGACGAAAGATAATGTTGATGAGTTGATTATGGCTCTTGATGCAGCAGTGGCGACAGTGCAGTAAGCGCGAGTTCTTACATTTTCCTTCGGAGTCTCCACATGAAAACTCTTATCCGTAATGGGCGCATCATCACCGCCATTGACGATTACAATGCCGATGTGTTGATTGAAGACGAAGTCATATCAGTCATCGGCGCGAAGTTGGAGGTGGAAGTTGACCGTGTGATTGATGCGGCGGGCAAGCTGGTAATTCCGGGTGGCATTGATCCCCACACGCACATGGAATTGCCTTTCGGCGGAACATCTTCGTCCGACGATTTTTTCACCGGCACAAGAGCCGCTGCGTTTGGTGGGACGACGACGATCATTGATTTTGCTGTGCAAAACAAAGGCGAATCAATGATTCAAGGGGTTGATAAATGGCACGCTAAGGCTGAAGGCAAAACCGCGATTGATTATAGTTTTCATCTCATCACCACAGATTTTGAAGATGGTGCGGAACGTGACATGTACCAACTGATGGATGAAGGCATAACGAGCTTCAAGCTGTTCATGGCTTATCCGGGCGTCTTCCTCGCAGATGACGCGACGATCTTTCGCGCGATGTCGGCGGCGGGCGAGCGCGGCGGACTCATCTGTATGCATGCGGAGAACGGCGTAGTCATCAACGAGATCATCAAACGCGCGCTTGCGTCAGGGCACACCGCGCCGAAGTATCACGCGCTCACACGCCCGACGATTGCCGAAGCCGAGGGCGTGCATCGCGCGATTGCGATTGCGGAAATGGCTGAGTCGCCCGTCTATATCGTGCATCTTTCATGCGCCGATGCGCTCAACCAAGTGCGCGAAGCGCGTGATCGTGGACTGCCCGCGTTTGCGGAAACGTGCCCGCAGTATCTTTTCCTTTCACTCGATGATTATGGCGACGGATGGGATGGCGCAAAGTATGTGATGACGCCACCGTTGCGCGAGAAATCGAATCAAGCGGAACTGTGGAAGGGCTTACGAACGGACGATTTGCAAGTTATCTCAACCGACCACTGCCCGTTCTGCATGAAGGAGCAGAAGGAATTGGGGCGCGAAAATTTCTCGAAGATTCCGAACGGTGCGCCCGGCGTCGAACATCGAGTGCCACTAATTTATAACGGCGGTGTCGTCGAAAATCGTTTGAGCCTTAACCGCTTCGTTGAACTCACTTCGACCGCCGCCGCGAAGATGTTCGGACTATTTCCGCGCAAAGGAACAATCGCGGTTGGCTCCGATGCCGACATCGTAATCTTCGATACGGAAAAGTCGCAGACCATCAGCGCGGCGACGCACCACATGAACGTTGATTACAGCGCCTATGAAGGCAAGACGATTAAAGGCGTTGTGGAGACAGTGCTCTCACGCGGGCGCGTCATGATTGAAAATGGGGAGTATGAAGGCAAGGCTGGCGATGGGCATTTTTTGAAACGCGGAACGTGCGTGAACATTTAACCTGCGAATATGGCTACCGAAGTTGCACATAAAGGCGTCGCCGCAACACATCAGGATTTTGAAGAACTGCGCGAAGATGTTTCTGCGAGTCCTTTGTGGAACAGAGACCTTGCGCCTACTTCGATAAACGAGCGCACATGGTCAACATGGAACATCGCCGCATTGTGGATCGGGATGAGCGTCGTCATCACGACTTACACGCTCGCGGGTGGATTTATCGAAGCGGGCATGAATTGGTGGCAGGCGATGCTGACGATTCTGTTAGGCAACACAATCGTTCTTATTCCAATGATTCTTAATGCGCATGCTGGAACGAAATACGGCGTCTCGTTTCCCGTTCTATGCCGCGCTTCATTCGGCACGAAAGGCGCAAATATCCCTGCGATTCTTCGAGCAATTGTCGCCTGCGGTTGGTTCGGTATTCAAACTTGGATTGGTGGGACGGCGATTGATGCGCTTCTCACAGCAATTTGGGACGATTGGGGAAATCTTTTCGGCGGCGCGATGGTCGCCGATGTTGCCTTACACACTTGGATTTCGTTTCTGCTTTTCTGGCTAATACAGGTCTTCATCATCCTGAAGGGCATCGAAGGTATAAAGCATCTTGAATCCTGGTCGGCTCCGCTTCTGTTGCTCGGTGGTTTGATCTTACTCGTTTGGGCATCGTCGAAGGCGGGCGGTTTGGGAAATGTTCTTTCGCAATCTTCCGCTTTGCAAAAACAGGCGAATAGTTTTTGGACGGTTTTCCCCGGCGCGTTGACTGCTTCAGTCGGTTACTGGGCGACTCTGAGTTTGAACATTCCTGACTTCACACGCTATGCGCGTTCGCAAAAATCGCAGATGCTCGGACAGGCGTTGGGGCTTCCTCTGACGATGACGGCGTTTGCCTTTATCGGCGTGGCTGTGACGAGCGCAACGATGATTATTTACGGCGAAGCGATTGCCGACCCCGTACAGTTGATTCAAAGATTCAACAGCGCACTCGTTATTCTTTTCGCAATGATTGTAATTTTCGTCGCGCAGTTGACGACGAATATGGCGGCCAACGTCGTTTCACCATCAAACGATTTTTCGAACCTGAACCCGAAATTGATCTCTTATGTGACGGGCGGATTGATTACGGCGGTCACCGGAATTTTGATGATGCCGTGGCAATTGATGTCTTCAATGGGTGCGTATATTTTCACCTGGCTTATTGGCTACTCAGGTTTGATGGGCGCAATCGGCGGCATAATGATTTGCGACTACTGGATTCTGCGCCGGAAGCAACTGAACCTCGCCGCGCTATTTGATACCGATGGAATTTATTCTTACTCTAACGGCTTTAACTGGCGGGCGATTATCGCCCTCGTCATTGCGATTGCGCCCGTGATTCCCGGATTCACCCGCGCCGCTGCAACACCTGGCGGACAGGTCGCCGCACCTACCTTTTTCGACACCATTTATACTTACGCTTGGTTTGTTACATTTGCGATTGGGTTTGTAATCTATTTTGTTTTGATGAACGGTCATGAAAGTTTGAAGGAAGAGGAATAGTTTATGTCTAGAACTGTCAAATGCGGTTTAATTCAAGCAAAGAACATTGCGCCGACGGATGCGCCGATTAAAGAAATCAAAAAAGCAAATATCGAACACCAGATGAAAATGGTTGAGGACGCCGCCCGTCAGGGCGTTCAGATTCTGTGCTTTCAAGAGATTTTTACGACACCTTACTTCTGCGCCGAACAACAAACGCGCTGGTATGAAGCGGTCGAGAAAGTTCCAGATGGTCCGACCGTTAAGTTGATGCAAGAGGTCGCCAAGCAGCACGGCATGGTCACCATCGTGCCGGTTTACGAAGAAGAGATCACGGGGGTTTACTACAACACTGCTGCCGTGATTGATGCCGATGGAAAGTATTTAGGCAAGTATCGCAAAAATCACATCCCGCACGTCGCGCCCGGCTTCTGGGAGAAGTTTTATTTCAGACCGGGGAATCTCGGCTATCCGACATTCGAGACGGCGCACGCACGCATCGGCGTCTATATCTGCTACGACCGCCATTTCCCGGAAGGCGCCCGCGCGCTTGGATTAAACGGAGCTGAGATCGTCTTTAATCCATCGGCGACCGTTGCGGGTTTATCCGAGTATCTCTGGAAGTTGGAACAACCCGCGCACGCCGTCGCCAACGGCTACTTCATCGGTGCGATTAACCGAGTCGGGCATGAACAGCCGTGGGACATCGGTGAGTTTTACGGGCAGAGCTACTTCTGCGACCCACGCGGTAAGATAATTGCCGAAGCAGCACGCGACAAAGATGCGCTCCTTGTTGCCGATCTTGACTTGGATTTGATTCGCGAAGTCCGCAACACATGGCAGTTCTTTCGTGATCGCCGACCCGACAGTTACGATTCGCTTGTTGCTGATTGAAAAATTAAGCAATGCAGAAAAGACAAAAATATTCATCGGGAACGAAATGGGAATCAGTTGTCGGCTATTCCCGTGCCTTGCGTCTTGGCAATCGGATTTTTGTTACAGGCACAACGGCGACCGACGTGAACGGCAATATCGTCGGCGCTGGCGATGCTTACGCGCAAACGGTGCAAGCTATCAAGAATATTGAGCGGGCTTTGCGGGCATTGGATGCTAATCTTGAACATGTGGTCAGAACCAGAATGTTTGTCACCGACATTTCACGCTGGGAAGAATACGGCAGAGCGCACGGTGAGTTTTTCCGCAAGATTATGCCAGCGACGAGTATGATCGAAATCTCGAAGTTAATTGATCCAGGTATGCTGATAGAAATAGAAGCCGATGCTGAAGTTTAACGATGTCATTAACACATGATTCTCCACTAAACATTGAACAAATCGAACGCAACTTTTGCGAGATTGCTCCTGCGCTAACGGAAGCGGAAGCGATATTTGAATCGAATCGTTGTCTCTATTGCTACGACGCACCGTGTACGCGAGCGTGCCCGACGCACATTGATGTGCCTTCATTTATCAAGAAGATTGCGAGCGGGAATTTAACGGGTTCGGCGCGGGTGATCTTCGACGCGAATCCGATTGGCGCGACGTGTGCGCGTGTCTGCCCTGTTGACGTTTTGTGCGAGGGCGCATGTGTCGAAAAAACTTTGATGGCAAAGCCGATTGAGATCGGACGCTTGCAACGGTACGCGACCGATGCGGTGATGAGCAGAGGGCGTAACGTGTTCAAAGTTGGAGCAGGGAACGACAAAACAATCGGCATCGTCGGTTCGGGTCCTGCCGGGTTATCGTGCGCGACTTATCTTGCGCGACTCGGTTATGCGGTGACGATTTATGAAAGAAAATCTTTGCCTGGCGGCTTGGATACCTATGGCATGGCTGAATACAAGATGTCGCAGGTGGTCTCAGTTGAAGAAGCGAAGATGGTCGAGCGTCTTGGCGTCGAGTTTAAGTTAAATACCAAGATTGGGCACGACATCTCTTTTGACCAACTGCAAGAGAAGCATGACGCCGTCTTCCTCGGCGTCGGTCTCGGCGCTACTACACGACTGAACATTCCGGGCGAAGACTTGCCAGGCGTCTATGATGCGCTCGACTTTATCGAACGTATCAAGACGCGTGAGTGGTTGGATGTTCCCATCGCACGCACTGTCGCCGTGATCGGCGCTGGAAACACGGCGATTGATGTTGTCACGCAAGCCAGAAGATTGGGCGCGGAGCGCGTGTTGATGATTTATCGTCGCACCGAGCGCGAGATGTCTGCCTATAAATACGAATACGAGTTAGCGAAACAGGATGCGGTTGAATTTTGGTGGCTAACCGCGCCTGTCGAAATTTTGGCGGATGAAAAAAATCGCGCCGCGGCTCTGCGTTGTGTGCGAATGGAGTTTGGCGAACCGGATTCAACGGGTCGGCGTTCCGTGCAATCCGTTCCCAATTCGGAAATTGATATTCCGTGTGAGATGGTCATCAAAGCTCTCGGTCAGAAGAAAATGCGCGAACTGCTCGGCGGTATTTCAGGCGTTGAACTCGATGCGGTAGGATGCGTCGTCGTCAACGAGCACACAATGCAAACCGGCAACGAGAAATTCTTCGCAGGCGGCGATTGCGTCAACGGCGGGCGCGAAGCTGTTGACGCAGCGCAAACGGGAAAACTCGCAGCGCAAGGCATTCATCGATTCTTGTTTGGAGAGCAAGTGGAACTTGCAGGCGCACGTTTGCCGTTCGTCGAAAAAATTGCGGGAGAACTGCCTGCGGCGGCGCCTGCGGCATACGATGGCCCGGCAACACCGGCTGTAGATTTAGGAGTGAAATCATATGGCGGACCTGAGCGTTAATTTCGCGGGCATCAAATCGCCTAACCCTTTCTGGCTTGCTTCCGCGCCGCCGACGAATATGGGTTCAATGATCGAACGCGCGTTTGATGCGGGCTGGGGCGGAGCAGTGTGGAAGACGCTGGGCGAGCCGATTGTCAACGTCTGTTCGCGGCTTGCCTCGGTTGATAACGGCACATCGCGGATGATGGGCTTGAACAACATCGAACTCATCACAGATCGTCCTTTGGACGTGAACCTTAAAGAGATACGCGAGTGCAAGCGCAAGTATCCGAAGCACGCTCTGATAATCTCGCTGATGGTCGAATCGAAGCGCGAAGCGTGGCATGAGATTGCAATGCAAGTTGAAGATACAGGGGCGGACGGTGTGGAGTTGAACTTCGGTTGCCCGCATGGAATGAGCGAGCGCGGTATGGGCGCGGCGATGGGGCAAGTGCCCGAATACACCTGCATGGTGACGGAGTGGGTGAAGGAGGCGACGCGGCTTCCCGTAATCGTGAAGCTCACGCCGAACGTAACGAGCATCACGCCGCCCGCGAACGCAGCAGTTAAAGGTGGCGCGGATGCGCTCTCGCTCATCAATACGATCAACTCGATCATCGGCGTTGATCTCGATACGATGATTCCGCATCCAAACGTCAACGGCATGGCGGCGCACGGCGGCTACTGCGGTCCGGCGGTGAAGCCGATTGCCTTGAATATGGTTTCGGAGTTAGCGCGCAATGAGAATGTGAATGTGCCGATTAGCGGCATCGGCGGCATCGGGACGTGGCGAGATGCGGCGGAGTTCCTGCTGCTCGGAGCAACGAACGTGCAGGTTTGCACTGCCGTGATGCACTACGGTTATCGCATCGTCGAGGACATGATTGACGGACTCTCGAATTACCTCGATGAGAAAGGTTTTGCGAGCGTCAACGAAATTATCGGCAGAAGCGTTCCGCGCGTCACTGATTGGGGCGCGCTTGATCTCAATTACAAAACAGTCGCGCGCATTGACCACAACAAATGTATTCAATGCAATCTCTGCCACATCGCTTGCGAAGACGGTGCGCATCAATGCATCCCGTTTACTGAGTTAAACGGCAGTCGCTACCCGATTGTTGATGAGAGCGAGTGCGTCGGTTGCAACCTCTGTCATCTCGTCTGCCCCGTTCCGGGCTGTATTTCGATGGTGCGCCTTGATTCTGGCAACCAACCGCTGACATGGCGCGAACTTACGAGCAGGCAGTGATGATCGGCTGCAACCACTTTGAAATTTGTCGTAAATCGTAGAGTCGGCAGATGGTGTTTTGCGAGGAGCAGGGGACTCCGCTTTCGATACCTAACCTCACCTATCGCTATTTCCGCCAGATCCTGATCAAGGTTGGTTTGCCGTGCATCCGGCTCTACGACCTGCGCCACGCTGTGCTTCGCCAAAATTCCATCCAGCTGATTAGAGCCATATCCATTCGGTGAATTCACCGTCAGTTAACAGCATGGCCGGATTGTGGCAGACCGAAGTAGTACGTCCCGAGCGTGAAGGAGTGTAGCGCTACCCAATTGGACAAGCGGATCCAAATGTAGCGGAGGGTGCTTGAGGCGAAAATAAATCGCACCGCTCATTGCTCAACGCCAACGCGCACGACTGCTCCGGTGCGCGAGGCGAGAGCCCGCCATGCGGGGCGGCGCAAGCGCACGCCGAACGAGGTCGCGGCAGCCAGGACAAGCGCGACGGCAAGGTCGTACTTGGCAGTGATGTTGCTTAAGGAATGAATCAGGTGCAGCCCGGCGGGGGACAGCAAGTGAGCGTCGTCGAAGATGACGAGCGTGCGCCGCCCGTCGGCGTAAGAACAAACAGCATCCGCTTCGAAACGTCGCAGTAGATCGTAAGCCGAGGGGCGTGCGTAAATACCAGTAGCACCCTCTGTTTCGATGAGATTGGCACTGCCCGCAACCAAACTTATGAGACGAGCGCGTGTCGCCTGCGGTGGGACACTCACCCGTAGGATACGGTACTCGGCGGCTGGAAGCGACCCGGCGAGGTGCGCCAGCATGCGTGTGCGTGTCGGGATGTGGTCGCAGAGAACAAGCGCGATGAAGCGGGCATCAAGCGCGACGTGGAGGCGTCGAATGGCACTTTTGTCTTCACCCGTCAGTTCCGCGGATGCTGAAAGGGCAGCGGAGTGAGGCGGGGCGAAAGCCACTGAGTTCACCTCAGCGATCGGTGAAGGGGGTGGTGGTGGCGAACTGTCGGTGACGTTGGACATGGTGTAGCGTTCTGAAGCCGTGTGTGTCGGCGAATGATTATGGCACAAAGCGCAGCGCCCGTGGGTAAGCTTTATCTTCAACGCACGCGCGGGCGCAACGGAGCGGGAAGGCGCGCATAGAAGTTGTGTGTGAAGGTCATCAAGCAGGGCGAGTAGTCGTCGCACCCGACCCTCACCTAGCGACGTTCACCAAGGATGATCGCAGAACTTGCGAACCCAA
>JACCTF010000373.1 GCA_013812565.1 Pyrinomonadaceae bacterium
GGGCGGGGCTGATTGCGCGACACTCACGACCTTTAGAGAAACTGATATGGTAACTGCTTCCGCATGCTGAGCACTTCCAGCGCCTGCACCAGCGCCGCCCGGCCGCGTCTCCACTCTTCCCATCTCACGGTGCGCCCACTCAACTCTGTTAGCAGCTCAATCTCGGCGTTCATCTCAAGCGCATATCACACCACATCAGAGAAGGAGTATCACAGTGTTTTACAATCACGCCGCTTGCAAAGCACTGTTTCACTACGCTGTCAGCTTCTTGTTATGCCGGCATCTTTAGGCGACCGCTTGAACATTCGGGCTAATCTTCAATTATGTAATGGATAGCTCCTCCTTAACGTAAACATAAGCATCCGGTAATACTACGGTAGCATCCGGGCGCTACAAGAAGCGTTTTGGATGCACAACGCATCGAAGACAGACGTGTGTTCCGAAGCTGGGTGAAAACACTCCGCAAAATTGTCGCAATGAGCGTCTTCCCGCAAGAGAGGACATCAACCCCACCCTGATCAAGTTAAATAAGAGAGGACATCGCCGTGTATAAACTGCTTCGCCGTGGGCGAAATACTGTTTTCGTACGTCGCCAGCTTGTGGCCGTCACAATCCTTGCGTTTCTATTGGCTACGGCTGCTCAGTTACGATTTATAGCTTTTATTCCATCCGCTCAAGCTCTTTCTTCTACCGTTGTTATCAGTCAAGTTTATGGAGGTGGCGGCAACTCTGGAGCTACCTTCCGAAACGACTTTATTGAACTCTTCAATCGCGGCACGACCAGTGTTGACGTGACTGGTTGGTCGGTGCAATACGCCTCCGCTACCGGCACTACCTGGCAAGTAACAAATCTTTCCGGCTCTATAGCTCCAAGCCAGTATTACTTGGTGCAGGAAGCGCAAGGCGCAGGCGGGACCACTAATCTGCCTACGCCGGATGCAACCGGCACCATCGTTATGAGTGCCACTGCTGGTAAGGTGGCCTTAGTCAACACCACAACCCCACTCAGCGGCGCTTGCCCTTCCGGTGACGCCATTGTTGATTTTGTCGGTTATGGCACCACCGCTAATTGTTCTGAGGGAAGCGGCCCAACGCCTGCGCCAAGCAACACCACTGCTGTTCTCCGAGGAAGTAATGGCTGTACGGAGACCGACCAAAACTCAACCGATTTTGCATCAGGTTCACCGAGTCCTCGTAACAGCAGTTCGCCGACGTTCTCATGCGGCAGTCCAACACCAACACCAACCCCGGACCCAACACCCACGCCGACCCCCGGCACAACGCGCATCCGTGACATTCAAGGCGCGAGCCAACGTTCGCCGTTGGTGGAGATGAGTGTGTCGAATGTGCCCGGCGTTGTCACTGCGACGCGTTCCAATGGGTTCTACATCCAAGACCCGGAGCCAGATAACAATGACGCTACCTCTGAAGGCATCTTCGTCTTCACTTCATCGGCCTCAACAGCAACAGTTGGTCAGGGTGTGTTAGTAAGCGGCAACGTAACCGAGTTTCGTCCCGGCGGTGTAGCAAGCAGCAATCTCACGATCACGGAAATTACCTCACCCACCTTCACTGTGACGTCGAGCGGCAATACCATCGCGCCAACTATCATCGGCATTGGCGGACGCACCCCGCCCACGATGGTCATTGAAGACGACTCTGCGGGTAATGTTGAGACCAGCAACACGTTTGATCCGGCGACAGACGGGATCGATTTCTATGAGAGTTTGGAAGGGATGCTGGTGCAGGTCAACGACGCGCTGGTAGTCGGTCCGACCAACGACTTTGGAGAGATCGTGGTGCTGGCTGATAATGGTGTCAACGCCACCTTTCTCACCACGCGCCGCGGCATCTACGTCCGGCCGGATGACTTCAACCCCGAACGCATAATCATCGATGATGCGATTGTCAATGGCGAGCCGCAGGTCAACGTTGGTGACTCGTTCACCGGCACAATCGTCGGGGTCATCGATTACAGCTTCGGCAACTTCAAGTTGTTGAACACGGCCGCGCTGCCGCCTCCGACCTCGGGCGGACTGGTTCGGGAAGTGACCACACCGGCCGCTACCAATGAGCTGGCGGTCGCGACTTTTAACGTCGAGAATCTCGATCCGGGAGATGGCGCGGCGAAGTTCGCGCGGCTGGCGAGCTTGATCGTCAATAACCTTCAATCACCCGACATCATCGCGCTCGAAGAGATTCAGGACAACAACGGTCCTACCAACGACTCGGTCGTCGACGCTGCCCTGACTTACAACCAACTGATCAGTGCGATCCAAGCTGCCGGTGGCCCGACTTATGATTACCGCAACATCAACCCGGTTGATGACCAAGACGGCGGCGAACCTGGCGGCAACATCCGCGTCGGCTTCCTGTTCCGCAGTGACCGCGGGTTAGCTTTCGTTGATCGCCCGGGCGGCGATGCGACCACACCGACCGCGGTGACAGGTAGCAATGCCGACACACAGCTCACATCAAGCCCAGGTCGGGTTGACCCAACGAATCCGGCCTTCAACAACAGCCGCAAGCCGCTGGCTGGTGAGTTTACTTACAACGGCCGCACGCTGTTTGTCATCGCCAACCACTTCAATTCAAAAGGCGGAGACGATCCGCTCTTCGGTCGCTCCCAACCGCCGGCGCGCCCCACTGAGGTTCAGCGAAACCAGCAAGCACAAATTGTCAACGACTTTGTTGACAGTATCTTGGCAGCAGACGCGAACGCTAACATCATCGTGCTCGGTGACCTCAACGACTTCGAGTTCTCAGAAACGCTGCGGATCTTAAAGGGCGCGAGCCAGGCGGCCGACGACGATGTGCTGAAGAACTTAATCGACACGCTGCCGGACCAAGAGCAGTACACATTTGTCTTCGAGGGGAATTCACAGGCGCTCGACCACATCCTTGTGAGTAATAATCTCTTCGTCACTGGGCCTAGCTACGACATAGTGCATGTCAACGCTGGGTTCGCAGACCAGGCGAGCGATCACGATCCGCAGGTGGCGCGCTTCCTGCTACAGCCGATCCCAACACCAACGCCAACGCCAACTCCGACTCCGACACCTACACCGACACCAACTCCGACACCTACGCCAACTCCAACGCCGATGCCGGCTACGTGCTTCGGCCGGCCGGCCACAATCACCGACAACTCGCCGGCGGACCGCGACTCCCGCCTCGGCTTCATCCTCGGCACCAACCATGCCGATGTGATCATCGGCACCAACAACGCCGAAGTCATCAACGGCAGCAACGGCGACGACTGTATCTGCGGCCTCGGCGGTGCGGATCAGATCGACGGCAGTAACGGCAACGATCAGATCGACGCCGGTGAGGGCAACGACCTGGCTGAGGGCAGCAACAACAACGACCTGCTGCTCGGTGGTGACGGTGATGACACGCTCTTAGGCGGCAACGGCAATGACCAGATCGAAGCGGGCAGAGGGGATGACCGGGCGATGGGTAATAACGGCAACGACACGCTGACGGGCGGCGATGATAACGACAGGCTGACGGGTGGCAACGGTGACGATATGCTCACCGGCGGCACAGGCGCGGACTGCTTCAGCGGCGGCTCCGGCCGCGACATGGCGATAGACTGCACCGTCGCTGAAGGGGACAGGCGAGACAACACTGTGGAGAACGGCGCATGTCCGGTCGGCGGCGCGTGCAGCACGAGCAGTGCGAGTGCGAAGAGTCCACCCGACGGTCAAGGCTACGGATTCCGCGAACAACTTGCCCGGCTGTGGCGAATCAGCACGCTGATCGCACTGCCGCTGTATCTCACCTAAATCGAACCTTACAAGATTGGTACGGATCAAATTTTCCGAACTGAAGATAAGGATGTAAACATCGAGGCTTCATCAATACCGAAGATTTCAGGGTGTGCCAATGTCGCGTGTTTCGATTTAGCATCTCTGTGATTGCGCAGTAAAGCAGGTCGGGTGCTCTTTAATAAGGATTTATCAAAGAGCACCCCAAACGATTTTGAGATTATTTCTTCGCAATCTGGAACAAGGGCGGCTCACCATTGATGCCGCCCTTGTTCCTATCAGCCCTGAACGCTATGCACCTTCGTAACTACTCATAGTTCGTCCTGAGACATTGCACGGCAATTCGTTAAGCAGGGGCCGGTGGTATCGAAGCACTACACCACCGTCAGCATGATTCGGAGCTTACGCAGGACATGCTGGCGCGAGATTGTTTGTGCTGACCGCTCAGGATGAGAGTTGCAGAGTTACGTAACATGAATTAATCAAAACTTAATACAAATATTCATCCACCGTAATACGCGAAGGATACAAGTGCGGCTCCTCCAGAAAGGCACTTTCCGGCATATTCCGGATGCTCGGTCAGGTTGTAGTGTGCCCAGTAAACACACTGTATATGGCAGTTGGAAAGATTGTGAATTGATCATGGACAGATCATGCTTGTGCCCCGCAACGCTCTTCTGATCAAACAGTCCGATCCACTGCATTGGTGAGTCTTCTCAGTCGCAACATCGTCTGCACCTTCTGCTGACTTAACCGCAATCGAGAGGTAGAAGGCGCAACTCCACAAGCCAAGTTTCAACGGCCATCCCATACCGCGGGTCCTTCAACAAGGAGCGAGAAAATGAAAAGAAGCGAACAAAAATACAGGCAACTGAAATTTCAGCCCACAATCGTTGCTCTACTGGTTATAGGAATTCTAGCCGCAGGCAACGGAGCAGTCACCGCACAGTATTC
>JACCTF010000397.1 GCA_013812565.1 Pyrinomonadaceae bacterium
GATTAAACCCTTGTTCGGGCGTTTGAATCTCTAATGCATACCGTGGGCTGACGGTTGAAAGCATATCGCTTGTTGCAAGGCCAGCCTTCAACGCCGAAGCCGCACCACCCATCATGAAAGCCGCGCGCTCGTCGGCCGCGCCAAAACCAAGTCTCGTTAACTCAAACGGATCAAACACGCCCTGGTAAGCCAAATTGTGTATAGAGAAGATCGTACGGGTGTGTGCATAGAACGCATCACGATTGCGACGCGCGAGAAGCTCCACGGCAGCGAAGCCACACGGCCAGTCGTTGCAGTGCACAATGTTCGGTGGATTGTCTAAGCGTTCGAGCAGCGCCAGCGCCGCTCGACAGAAGAAAGCATAACGTTCGTGGTCGTCCGGGTAGCCATAAATTTCAGGCCGGGAGAAGTATCGCGGCGCGTCAATCAGGTACGCTGGCGCGCCTGACGCTTCGCTGTACCAGACGCGGGCGCTCCGGCGCGTTCCACCGCGAGGCCACTCAAACTCTAAGTTGTCAATGATCCGGTCGCGTAAGAGACGGCGATCGGTTTGTTCGTGGAGCGGCAAGATAAGAACGGCATCCGTGTCGCTCGCTTCGCGAAGTGCTTTGGGTAGCGCGCCGGCGACATCGCCAAGCCCGCCCGTCTTAGCGAACGGCACAGCTTCGGATGAAAGAATCGCGACGTGCACACTTGACCGCCGATCCGAACTCCAGAGGTTGCTAGCAAGAAGGTCGAATGTTTCCGTGACCTGTCAAAACGTGAAGGGCGATACTATGCAAAGCGCCTTTTCTTTTGTCAAGAAGAGCCGCAGGGAGCGTGCCCGTCAGTTTATTCGAGCGGCCACCGGCCGCCGATAAATTCAAGATGAAGGCAGGCGATCTGGTCTTCGCCTGTGTGCTGGCCGCGTACCACTGCCAAGATAGATAGCGGAGGCTGCTCGCTTGTCAAGCGTAGAAACCTTCCCGGCTTAACACTAAACGTTGCTCTTATGCTCGCACCGCCCTGGCTGATGTTCTCCGTCTCCGTCTGTTCGCGTTCGACTACTTGCCCTTTCTCATCGAAGACTTCGATCACTACTTGAACATTCATCGTCTGGCGCGGTTCGGATGGAATGATAAAGGGGCCGGTCATTCGTGGTTGCTCGCGCGCAACCCACATGCCGTTGCGCGCCAAAGTCGGCAGCAGATCGTAGAGCGTGGTGGGGGTTGTCTCATAACTCGGCGGAGGTTGCTTGCCGATGAACGCAACACCGTAGGAGAAATGTGTCGCGCCCGCCGCGTCAGGCGCAAGCAGGCCTAAACGACGTACAAGCGCCCACACGCGGTATTGCGGGTCAGCTTTGTCGAAGAGACGAAGGCGGCGCGGCATCGCGAGAACAAGCTGCAACAAGCGTCCAGGCTCGACGAGACGCGGCATGATAAAGCCGGCTCCGAGTTCGGTTGCTTCGGTAAGCTGCGCTGTTTCCACCCACTTATCCTGTGCGCTTTCATGACCATGCACGCGTAGCTCAAGAAACATTCTTTCACGCTCGCGTAGTCGTAATGATTTTCCGTCTGGTCTCATTTCGCGGGTTTGGTAAACAAGGCAGCTTCTTGAATTTGAGGCTGCGAGCTACGGGGAAGCGAGAAAAGCGCGCACCTTCTTCATATCTTCCCAGACTTCGCGTTTCTTCGTTGGATCGCGCAACAGATACGCGGGATTAAATGTCGGCATCAATTTCATGCCGCGATAGTCATGGAAATCGCCGCGCATCTGCGAGATCGGGCGTTTGGTGTTAAGCAGCGCACGGGTCGGTGTATTGCCGAAGGCGATCACCACCCGCGGGCGAACAACGGCGAGTTCACGATGAAGATATGGGGTGAAGAACACGAGAACATCGGGAGTTATCTCATCGCCGCTGGAAATTATCTTTACCGCATTGGTCAAGTAACAATCATTGCGGTCAAGCCCGATAGCTGAAAGTATTCGGTTCAGCATCTCGCCTGCCGGCCCCATGAAAGGACGGCCTGTATCAATATCAGGAGCGCCGGGCGACTCGCCGACAACCGCGACGCCGGCACCCGGTTGGCCTTCGCCAAAGATGAAAACTCGATCCTTGAACTGCGGCACGCTCCCCGCGCGCTGTAGAAGTCCCGCGTTGATCTCGTCAAGCGTTTCGTTCGACTGCGCGTCGTTTGGATCAAAGAGAAAAGAGCTTTGAGCGTCCATCATTAAAGTTCAAGGTTCAAGGTTCAAGGTTGTTTGCATAAGCGTCAGTCCAGAGTGGTTGGCTAATACCGATTGACTTTGAACTTTAGACTTTGAACCTTGAACCTTCTATTGCTGGAGCTTGCCTTGCAGATAGTCGCGTGTCGTTTTCAAATCTTCCCAGGCCTCGCGCTTCTTCGACGGATCGCGCAGGAGATAGGCCGGGTGAAACGTCGGCATGACTTTGATGCCGTTGTAATCTTGAAACTGGCCGCGCAGTTTTGTAATCCCTTCCTTTGTATCAAGCAAGTTCTTCATCGCCGTGTTTCCCAAGACGACGATCACTTCAGGTTGGACGATAGCGATTTCGCGCAGCAGAAAGGGCTTGCAGGTTTTCGCTTCCGCCGGACTGGGTGTGCGGTTCTGCGGCGGGCGGCAGCGATTGACGTTGCCGATAAAGACATCTTCGCGCTTCATGCCCATTGCTTCGATCATCTTGTTGAGCAATTGACCGGCGCGGCCGATAAATGGACGCCCCTGGGCGTCTTCGTCTGCGCCGGGGGCTTCGCCGACAAACATCAGGCGCGCCTGCGGATTGCCTTCGCTGTTGACGACCTGCGTGCGGCCTTGGCAACAAAGCGGACAGCGCATGCACTGCGGGGTGATGTCGGCGCGTATGTCTTCCAAAGTCTCATTAGATCGGGGCAGACTAGCTTCGTCTTGCGGAGTGATTTCGCCGAACAACGTTTCTTGCGGTGGTGGCGGCGGCTCAGGGGCGTTTGATTGTTTTGAGCTTCGTTTGACCATCTCTATTTGTTGTGATGATTGCGCGGCCTCGGTACGGTGGGGCATACCTGAAGAATCCGCGGTTGAAGACACGTTTTCGGCTGCGGCCGCCGCTGCTCGCGCATTGCGCTCAAGCGCTGGCGAGGAATGTGCCGCGTCGGGCGTTGCGGCTTTTACTACTTGCTCGGCGCGGCGAGCCGCATCAGATCTTAGTGAACCCTCCAGGGATTCGACGCCGATTTCCCGTAGGTAGGCGAGATACTCGCCCGCTTCTGTCGCGAGCGTAATCAGTTCATCTCTGAACCGCGATTCATCGTTCATAAGCTGCGATCCCGGGTCGGCACGGCGAAATTCGAACTCATGCTTAAACGTACGCGGATTCTACACTGCTCGAAGTTCAGACGACATAATGACGAGTGGTTTCTGTTGGCGCAACCGTGCGACTTCATCAAGGATGCGATCCGCCACCGCGCGCTTCGCAAGCAGCGGCAGTTCAATCGGCTCATCGCTATCACGTGTGAGGATGGTGACGATGTTGGTCTCTGTATCAAAGCCTGCGCCCGGCTGCGTCACGTTGTTAGCGACCACGGCATCAAGCCGTTTGCGCTCAAGTTTGTGGCGCGCCTGCTGTAACACGTTGTCCGTCTCCGCCGCAAAGCCGATAACAATTAAGTTGTCATGTGGTGAAGCGGCGACTTCGGCAAGGATGTCAGGCGTCAGTTCAAGCTGAAGCGTCAACACCTCTCCGGATTTCTTAATCTTCTGTGCGGCAGGCTCAACCGGGCGGTAATCAGCGACGGCAGCGGCCGCCATAAAGATGGTAGCCCGGTTAATTTCGCTCATCACCGCCGCATGCATCTCCGCCGCCGATGTGACGCACAGAAGACGCACCTCTGCGGGTGCGTGCGCGGTGGTGACGCCCGCGACAACCGTTACCTCAGCGCCGCGCGCTCGCGCTGCCTCGGCAAGCGCGAAACCCATGCGACCCGACGAATGATTGGAAAGGAAACGTACCGGATCAATCGCTTCGCGCGTCGCTCCGGCGGTGATTAGAACGCGCTCGCCCGCAAAGTCGCGTTTCGCGAGACTATCCGTTTCGCGCAGTATATCG
>JACCTF010000416.1 GCA_013812565.1 Pyrinomonadaceae bacterium
GAATACTAACCAGCAAGGCACTGCGCCACAGATTGATTCACCGCCCGCGACCACCACTGAGACGACGCCCGTGACTTCGCCATCTCCGCTGTCTCCGACGAGAAGAAGGCCGCAAACACCAAACGCTGCTCCCGCCGCGCCCGCGCAAGCGCCATCAACATCTCCGTCGAAGTCGCCATAGTCAAAGGGAAAAGTTTGAAGTCGTAAGACGCAGGCCTTGAACGCCGTCTAGGGCTTTGGGTAGTGGCTCAATGAGGAGCGACTGGGCAGAAGGCGCGACCGTAAGAGAGGGCGCAACTTGCCAACACCCTTGCTCACGCGCGGGCCTGCGGCCTCTCCCGCCACTGAACCACTACCCCTTACATCTAACTGTATCGCGCACAATACTAAGCAGTCTGTCTTCATCGGCAACTTCCAAGTCAATCTCAATCACATAGCAGGGAAGCGCGAAACGGAGCGCGCCGAGTTTGACGGCATCCTTTGCCGTGGTAAGCAAACCTTGCGCTTTGTTCGCCGCCGCCTCGCGCACAAGTGTGTCCACATCGCTTTGTGTGTAGCTGTGATGGTCGGGAAAAGCCCGCGTGTAATTCACCGCGTAGCCGTCGCTGCGCAGATGAGCGAAGAAGGACTGTGGATTGCCGAGAGCACAGAAAGCGGCCATTGGTTTTCGCAAGATGTCTTCTACGGAAGCAGGACGGGCGGCGGAACTCACAAGCGGCTGCGCGCGATGGGTGTGTACCCGCGAGGTGAATATGGTCGCTTGTCCGCCGCTCAGTTGCTTCGCTTCTGCTCGCAAAGTAGCGAGTGCGTTGGGATCATTCGTTTGATCAGCACGCGTGATGATGATGCAGTCGGCGCGTGCAAGACCTTCGAGTGGTTCGCGTAGTCGCCCATCCGGCAGCAATCGCCCGCCGCCCCACGGATCAGTTGCGTCCACAAGAACGATATTCAAATCGCGTGCAAGTGAAAGATGCTGGAATCCATCGTCGAGGATAAAAACTGTACTGCCCCAATTCTCAATCGCCCAGCGAGCTGCCGCGAAGCGATTCGAATCGCTGACAACAGATGCAACGCCCTGCAGCATCTCTGCCAGAAGACGCGGTTCATCGCCGCCTTCGCGCGCATCAGCCAAGATGCGCGCGCTATCAGATACCACAACACGTGTTCGCGGAGCAGCGCGTCCGTATCCACGCGAAAGAATGCAGACGCGGTGATGGCCGCCACTAGAGTTTTCATCTTGTGCAATGGCGCGCGCGAGCCATGCGACGAACGGAGTCTTGCCCGTGCCGCCGGCTGTGATGTTGCCGACGCTGATGACCGGCACATCAACCTTGTGTACAGCGAGCAAGCCTCGGCGGTAGAGCGCCAAGCGCATGCGCGTTGCCGCACCATATATCCAACTCAGAGGAGCGAGAGCGAGCGTCGAAGCCTTCATCATGCAGGGGACATCATGTAGAGCGTCATGCGGAGAATGCGTTGCTAAAGCTTTCAAGAGAATGAGTTTGGAGTACCGACTTTAGTCGGGTTTTCCCCACACCGCACAACCCGCCTGAAGGCAACGCTCCAAACTATTATCCTTCACATCTTTCGCTTGAACTTTATACTTCCGCGCCCGGCAACATACGGCTGATGCGGTTCGCTGCGGCACGATAGTTCATCGAACAGCGGCGCGAGCATCTCGATGGTCCGCGCGGTTGCGCCGCGGCTTTGTTCCATCACAGCACGTGCACGTTCACCGATCAAACGTCGCTTGTCCGTATCAACCATGAGTTCTTTGAAAACGCGTGTTAGTTCCATCGAAGCTGCTGCCTCAGTTACGGCGGATAGTTGCACCAGCGCATTTCGTTCAAGAAGGGATTTGACGATGCTCGCAAAATTCGACGTGTGCGCGCCGGTGATAACACACTTTGCCGCCGCCGCCGGTTCGAGCACGTTATGCCCGCCGACGGGCGCAATGCTGCCGCCGATGAAAACAAGCGAGGCGAGCGGGAAGACAGCTTGAAGTTCGCCGATTGTATCAACTAACACCACATCACATGCCGCGTCATGTACTGACGGCAAACTGGACCGCTGCACCCATCCGTAGCCGGAAGACTTCAGCAACGCTGCGACTTCGGCAAATCTTTCGGGATGACGCGGAGCGATCAGCAGACGGGGAAGCAGATGCAAATTGGTGTTACTAAGCTCGGCACGAAGCTGTTTGAAAGCTTGCAGCACAATGCGCTCTTCGGGAGCGTGTGTGCTGGCGGCGACGATGAGTGGATGCTCATTATCAAATCCGAATCTTTCCCTTAATTCCTTCGTGAGCGATTGTTCTTTCGTTTCTATGTTCGCATCGAATTTTATGTTGCCTGACACTTTAATGAGTTGCGGATCAAGACCAAGAGCGGCAATGCGGTCGGCGTCTCTATCACTCTGCATGACGGCTAAAGCGAGATCGTTGACGACTCGGTGGAGCAAGCGACCCAATCGCTTGTAACCACGAAACGAGCGTTCAGAGATGCGCCCGTTGACAAGCGCAACCGGCACCCGCCTCGTTCGGCATTCGCGAAGAAAGCGCGGCCACAATTCTGTTTCCATGATAAGCACGATTGATGGATTAACACGGTCAAGTGTGCGCCGCACCGTCCAGGCCCAATCGAACGGAAAGTAAAAAACACTCGTTGCGCTGTCGCGGAAAAAGTCGCGCGCTAACGTCTGGCCGGTCAGCGTCGTGGTCGAGACAACAAGCGCGTGTGCGGGATAGCGCTCAGCGAGTGCCCGCACCAGCGGGCGCGCCGCTTGTGTCTCACCGACTGAAACACAATGAATCCAAATGACTGAGCGTCCGCAAGCCTCTACCTGTACGTGCTGGCCGAGGCGCTCACGAACGCTTGCCACATACTTTCCATGACGAAGCCCGTCGAGGAGAAAGCGCGGCAGTAACAGGATGACGCCGATGGTGAGCAGAACGCTGTAGAGGAGGTACATGAAGTGACAAGTGACAAGTGACAAGTGACGAGCAAGAATGAGTTTTATCTTGTCACTCGTCACTGTTCACTCGTCACTGTTATTTAACTCGTTCGAGGTAGCGGCTTTCGGTTGGATCAACACGGATGCGGTCGCCTTCATTGACGAATGGTGGCACGAGAACGGTTGCGCCGTTCTCTAAGGTCGCTGGTTTGTTGACGTTTGAGATGGTCGCCCCTTTGAGCGGCGGGTCGGTGCGCACCACTGTCAAGTCCAGTGTCTGTGGCAGATTCATGCCAATCGGTAAGCCTTCGTAAAACTCCACTTGAATCTTGAGGCCCGGGCTGAGCCACTGCACGGCATCGCCCAAATCCTCTTCACTCAAAGCGACTTGCTCATAATTTTCGGTGTTCATAAAGTTGTGTTGCGAACCATCCGAGTAGAGATATTCCATCTCGTGCTGTTCGAGCGTCGCGCGTTCAACCGTGTCGGCTGAACGAAAGCGATGTTCGAAGGATGCGCCGGTGCGAAAGTTGCGAAGCTTGGTTTGCACCATTGCACGGAGATTACCCGGAGTGTGATGACGAAATTCAAGGACTTTGCACAGCTCACCATTAAAGAGGATTACCATGCCGCGTCGAAGCTGAGTAGCCGGAATTGCCATAGAGGACTTATCTCCGTCGTAAATTATTTAAAGGTAGAGCCGATTCCATAGCGGAACTTTGATTATCAATTCAAAACCAAGTGGCTTTGCTTGTTGTTGAACGTTGTTCGGTCGAGTGCCGATTATACAGAAGCGGGCAAAAAACAGGGAACGCTGGAGGCGAGCGATCCTCGTCGTTTGTCCGATCTGATGAGGAGTTAAAGATTACTAAGCGGTTAACAGTTGAACGGGTAGTGAGTAGTTACGGGGAACTGTTCGCTTAGGCAGCGCATGCACGAGGAGCGCGGCGCTGCTGTGCAATGTAGTCAAGCCAGTCAAGCGCTTCCGTGTAGCGAGGGAAGCGTTGCTCTTCCTGACGAAAAGCTTTTGTATGGTAGTAACGCCGCCCGTTGATAATGCGCGCCGGATGCTTGATGTGAAGCATCTCGTGAAACATGATGTATTCAACAAACCATTCAGGAAGATCGCGACTATCCAGGGTTTTACTGATCACAATCGTGTCATGCACGGCGTCATGATGGCCGAGTACGCGCTGTGTGCGACGCTGCGACCAAGTAAGCGTCGGTTTAGGTAGACTATTATCAAAATAGCGCCGGTTGATGCGTTGGAACATGCGTTCAAGATTGTAGAATTGCCCGCGCGCCGTAGTGATTACCTTGCGACCGCGTTGGCGGCGAGCGATGTCGGAGAGGCGCAGGACCCGTGACGTGCAAGCATAATCTCGGTAGGTGCGGTCATGAATTTCCGGCGTCGGTCGGCGATGTAGCCGCGATACGAGGATGAAAGCAAGCGCGCGATGCACACTGAGCGGAGCGTCGCGGAAAATATCTGAGATGCGTACATAAATACGGCCCGAGCGCAGCCGGATTGTGTGATGAAGCCCGGCGTAGGGGTAAAACGAAACGTTTATCTCGGGAATCGGGCGATTACGCGCTAGCTGACGGAAAACATCAGCAAATATGGGACGAAGCTGCGGCTGGTGCTCTGACATAGATGTAACCCTGCGCTCTACAGAAATTAAGAATGAACACGCACTGACATGTGGTTGCCGCGTTCGACCGAAAGTATTATCCGGGTTCGGCCGCAAAGATATGTTTAGTGTTGTAAGATGATAGTCATATTACGGGCGTGATAGAGGAAGCGTCAAACAGACCTTTGGCACGCTCCGCTAAGCTCTTAATCCTCTAGCAAATGGATACACAGGTAGTGCGAGCGGTATTTCGCGAGCAGCGTGGGTGGGGTGGTTAAGCTGTGACGCCACAAAGGTTTAAGCCAAATAGCTTAATAGATCGAAGCAATCCCTTGGGTGAACTGGTTGAGCGCTTATGGGTTTAGCAAGTTCCATTAAGGGGTTTATATTTGAGCGGCTTTCGGCAGAAGGATTCGTTTGCGCCCCTTTTCCAGAATCCGCTATACTTCGGCGGGTCATGAATTGGTAGTGCGACTTTTATCAGCATTTATCAGCAGCATGTGACAAAGTTCAACATCAGGCGCAGGGTAGGCGAAAGATAATTTTGCCCAATTCTTTGTTTAACGAAATTCGATGGCACCTCGCAACATAGATTCACAAGTTTCATCAGAGTGGATGCCCGATGCGCGTGGGCAGGCCGTGCTGTCTGCCATTATCAAGGAGCATCTGATATCGGGTGAACCCGTCGGGTCACGCATGGTTTCGGAGCGGTGCGCGGACCGCGCCGGTAGTTGGAGTGCGGCGACAATTCGTAACGTCATGGCCGAACTGGAAGAAGCCGGATTAGTTGAGCAACCGCATACTTCTGCCGGACGCATTCCGACCGGTGAAGGCTACCGCTTCTATGTCGATCACATGGTTGGCAATGCTCGGCTTTCGCGTATTGATATGGCGGCAATCGAACGTACGCTTGGCCCCGGGCCGCAAGAGGCGAGCGGTGCGCCAAACCAATTGATGGAGAGGATTTCACATCTTCTCTCAGAGTTATCAGAGAACGTCGGCATCGTTGTTGCCCCGCCCTTTGCCGATAATCGTTTGCAGCACGTCGAGTTTGTGCATCTCGCAGACGATCGCATACTGGTTGTCCTTGTCTTCTCACCTAACATTATCCAGAACAAAGTGATTCGCCTTGACGAGCGTTTAACGCAAGAGGAGCTTGAGCAAACTGCGCGCTATATAAACACGGAGTGGCACGGCAAGAGTTTGCTGACGATTCGCGGGGAGATCCTTCGCATGATGCGTGAGGAGAAGGCTTTGTACGACCGGTTGCTGCATAATGCGATGCTTCTTTGTGAAGGTAGTCTTGAGGGTGAAGAATCAGGAACTGCTGATGTCTATGTTGACGGCGCATCAAACATCTTAACTAAGCCGGAGTTTGCGAACATCGAACGGTTGCATGAGCTCTTCCGCACGCTCGAAGAAAAGTCACGCCTAGTAATGATCTTGAATGAGTGCATTAAACGCGAGTTCGCTTTCGGTGATGTGCAAGTCATAATTGGCCGCGAACACATTGCGCCCTCCATGCAAAACTGTGCGTTGATCACATCATCCTATCGCATCGGAGCTGGTCTGGCGGTTGGCACACTTGGCGTCGTTGGTCCGATGCGCATCGAGTATGCGCGCATGATGGCCGTGGTAAACTACGTCGCGCGGTTTCTTGAGCGCAGGATGTGCGAGGGAGAATCACTTCCGCCTGAATAAGTCGCAGCGTGATGAAATCATCACGAGCACGCCCCGCCGCAGAAAATCAGAAACAGAAACGAGTATCAACCAGTATGAAAAGAGAGACGAAGAATCGTATTCCGATTCGCTTCGTGGATGAAGGTGGTAGCAACGCGCGCTTGGGTGGTGGTGGCGAAGATGATCAAAGTTCGCTGGAAGAGCAGAATGCGGCAAGCGACCTCACGGCGGGGCGCGCCGCTACCGATGATAATGCTATCGAGGCGGGGCGTGGCATTGATAATGATCCAAAGCAAGCGACCACCGGTGGGCGCGAGCGAATTGATGCCTTTGACGTTGCCAGTGCCTTCGACCAAGCTGATTTGCCGGAGACAGGCCACCGGGGCTCCACCATCTCTCCTGTAGACAACCAAAACTCGACTGCTGATACGTTTGGTGATAATGCCCAAACGACGGGCACAAGCCAGCAGGCCGGTGCCGCGACTGGCCCGGCGTTTGCCGAACTGCTGGCAACACGCGCGGAACTCGCCCGTGTTGAAGCGGACCTACGCAAAGCCGCGACGGAACGCCAGGATGCAATCAATCGGTTGGCACGACTACAAGCTGATTTCGAGAACTCCCGCAAACGCTTTGAGCGCGAACGAAGCGAAACTTACAATCGCGTACTTGGTGAGATAGTAGGTAGCTTACTGCCTGTAACCGACAACCTGCGCCGTGCGCTCCACGCGCGGGAGTCGATGCAAACCGATGACTCCGCAGAATTTCG
>JACCTF010000469.1 GCA_013812565.1 Pyrinomonadaceae bacterium
GTGGCGCGCAAGGTCGGCGCACTCGCGGCAGATCCATTGGTTGGCAGCGTGCTGGGCGGCGCGGTTTCGCTTGACTGGCGAGCAGTAAGGAAGCGATCAACAATCTCGGCAATCTGTTCACGAGAAATCGTCGGCGCAGCAGTCGCAGAGGAAGTGATAGAAGGTTGCGTCGTTGCAGTTGCGGCTCGTGGCCTGCTGCTTTGAACTGACTTGGTTTCAAACGCGACGCGCTTGATGTCCATCAGATGGAGCGGCGAGATATTGTCGGATGTAACGTTGCCGCCCCACGAGCCGCAGCCCAGAGTCATCGAGGGCGGAAGCGCCGTCGAGAAACCGATTGCGCCGTGCGTTGTCGGCGTGTTAACAACCACACGCGACGCGGGCATCTCGGTGCCGAAAGCTTTCGCCATCTCGCGCGAGCGCGTGTGAATGCCCGCCGTGTGGCCCATCCCGCCGTAGCTCAACACTTCAAAGCAGCGCGCCGCCGCGCGCTCCAATCCATCCTCTGTATAGAAGGCGAGAATCGGCGATAGCTTCTCCATCGAGAGCGGGTAATCGCGTCCGACGCCGCCCACTTCCACGATCAGGCAGCGCGTGCCGGCAGGTACGCTCAAGCCCGCCATCTTTGCGATCACCTCGACGGATCTGCCGACGACGCCGGGGTTGAGTGTTCGTTGCGGAGTCGCTACCACCTTCGCTAGTTGATCCGCTTCTGCCGCACTCAGGAAATGCGCGCCCTGCACTTCAAACTCGCCGCGCACGGTTTTGGCAAGCGGGGTATCAACGATCACGGCTTGTTCCGAAGCGCAGATCGTTCCATTGTCAAAGCACGTTCCGGTGAGTATGTCCTGCACAGCCTTCCCGGCATCCGCCGTTCGTTCAATAAAGACCGGCACGTTACCCGGCCCAACGCCAAACGCCGGTTTGCCCGACGAGTATGCCGCACGCACTAAACCGATGCCGCCCGTTGCCAGAATCACCGCCGTCAGTTTGTGCTTCATCAGCAGTTCGGTGCCTTCGATGGTCGCCGCCGTCATGCACCCGATTGCTTCCGCGGGCAAGCCTTCCTTAACCGCTGCATCGCGCACTACACGGACAGATTCATTGATACAGCGAATGGCTGACGGATGAGGCGAAAGCACAATCGCATTACGCGACTTGATGGCGATAAGGCATTTGAAAATCGCAGTCGAGGTTGGATTAGTTGAAGGGATGATCCCGGCGATGACGCCGCGCGGACTGGCAATCTCCATTACGTCTTTTGATTCGGCGATTACACCAACGGTGCGCAAATCGCGAAAGTAGTTCCAGACATCTTCCGAGGCAAAGCGATTCTTCTCTGCTTTATCCGCCGCGATTCCGTACCCCGTCTCCTCGACCGCCATCGCGCCAAGTCGTGCCGCTTCACGAAGCGCAGCCTTTGCCATCGCTTCACAGACGCGATCAATCTTATTCTGATCAAATTGCGCCAACAGAATCTGCGCCTGATGCGCTGCCTCCACTAAATCGCGCGCCTGCTGCACCGACGCAAGGTCTTTATCAAGGGACATAACACACCTAAAGGCAGTGACAAGTGACGAGTGACGAGTGACAAGATGAAAGCCTGTTCTTACTTGTCACTGTTCATTCGTCACTGTTTACTTCTTTCTTTGTTCTCGCGCGCGCCGCCTGCGGGAAGCGAACGCCCTTGTGCTTCCGGTTCGCTGAGTTGCGATTGAGAGCCTTTGTCGGCTGCCTGCAACTGGCGTTCATCGGGGCTGTATCCGACGCGCCCATTGCGCGGCAACACGCGCTCGACTTCGACATGTGGGCGCGGAATAACGTGAACGCTGATGAGTTCGCCGACGCGGCGTGCGGCAGCAGCGCCGGCATCCGTGGCGGCTTTGACTGCGCCGACATCGCCGCGCACAAAGACCGTCACATAGCCAGCGCCGATATACTCTTTACCGATGAGTTGAACGTTGGCGGCTTTGACCATCGCATCGGCGGCTTCGACTGCGCCGACGAACCCTTTGGTCTCGACCATTCCAAGTGCTTCGAGAGACATCTTCTGTTGTCCTCACTTTGTGATGTTGTTTACGTTAAAGCGTTGATGGCCGGTTCTATCAAGCGGTCAAACGTAGCACCGCGCGGCGGAAGAATCAAGCGATGCTCATCTCTCTAAAAGTTCAAGGTACGAAGCTCGCAGTACGTGTGATCTTAAACCAAAATCAAAATCGTCTATCGCGAGCAACCTCGCACTCCGAACACCGCCCCCGCAATCTTGGTAGTGGGGTAATAGTGTGTTGCTGGCTTTGGCGATTACCTACTTGACGCAAGGTGGTGTTATGTATAACCGTGCGGTATGTCTAAACTTGCATCTCTCTATCGTGAAGTCCGTCCTGGCGCGCTTTGGGATATTATCATAGGACTTTCTCATTTCAGCGAACCGAAGTAGATTCGATACATGAAGACGACGCGACAAATCTACTGTCAATACTTGCTGTCGAGCCAGATCAACTATACCTGCACGAATCTGGCT
>JACCTF010000470.1 GCA_013812565.1 Pyrinomonadaceae bacterium
GGCGACAAGTTTGTCGAGTATGAGCGGGCGGGCGTGAAGGAATATTGGCTGCTTGATTACGAGCGCGAGAGCGCAGAGTTTTACGAACTGGGCAGCGATGGTCGCTACCGCACCGCCCAGCTTGATGCCGATGGAGTTTACGAATCGAAGGTAGTTCCAGGGTTTCGCCTGCGCGTCGCGTGGCTGTGGCAAAGTCCGCCGCCGAGCCTTGAAGCGCTCCGCGAACTAAAGCTAATTCCATGAGGGAAGTGACAAGTGACGAGCAGGAGAGAATACAGAAGGCATTAAGCAGAAGGCAGAAAAACCTGCTTTATCTGCCTTCTGCTTAATGCCTTCTGTATTCTTTTTGTCACTCATCATTCGTCACTTTTAAGTATGCCTCCACGTATATTAATCGCTGATGATCAACCCGATGTGCTCGAAGCCCTCCGCTTATTATTAAAGGGCGAGGGGTATCAGTTCCACACGACGACCTCGACTGCCCAAGTGCTCGCCGCTCTAGAAAAACACGAATTTGATGTTCTCTTAATCGACCTCAATTACACTCGCGACACGACCTCCGGCCAAGAGGGTCTGGACCTTCTTTCACGCATCAAGGCGCTTGACCCGATGCTTCCCGTCGTCGTGATGACGGCGTGGGGCAGCGTCGATCTGGCGGTTGAAGCGATGCGTCGCGGCGCGCGCGACTTTGTGCAGAAGCCCTGGGAAAACGCGCGCCTGCTGGCGATTTTGCGCACCCAAATTGAACTCGCCCAATCGCTGCGCAAAGGCGAGCGTTTGGAAGCGGAGAACCAGTTGCTCCGTCGCGAAGATGAAGGTCCACAGTTAATCGCGCATTCGGAAGCGATGCAACCGGTGCTCGACATGATCAAGCACGTTGGCCCGGCTAATGCGAACGTGCTCGTACTGGGCGAGAACGGCACCGGCAAAGAAGTGGTTGCGCGATTGCTTCATGCTTCGTCAGACCGCGCGAGCAAACCGATGATCACTGTCAATGCGAGCGCGCTCTCCGAGGGCGTATTTGAAAGCGAACTCTTTGGACATGTGAAGGGCGCATTCACCGATGCAAAAACGGATCGCGTCGGACGGTTCGAGTTGGCCGACGATGCAACGCTCTTTCTTGACGAGATTGTTCACGTACCCGTTCACCTGCAGCCTAAGCTGCTGCGAGTTTTGCAAACCGGTGAGTTCGAGCCGGTCGGGTCTTCTAAAACGCGCCGTGTTGATGTGCGCGTTATCTCAGCGACTAATGCCGACTTGAACGGGGAAGTGGCGGCGGGGCGATTCCGGCAAGACCTTCTCTTTCGCCTCAACACAGTTGAAATAAATCTGCCGCCGCTGCGCGAACGCGGGCGTGACATTCCGCTACTGGCCGAGCACTTTCTGCGCCAGCATGCCGCGCGTTACCGTAAAGCCCTCTCAGAATTTGACCAAGCGGCGGTTGAAATCCTTATGGCTCACCCGTGGCCGGGTAATGTGCGCGAGCTTGATCATGTGGTGGAACGGGCGGTGTTGCTGGCCCGCGCGGGTGTTGTGCAAGCGACAGACCTCGGCCTGCGACCCGAGCGCGAGGCTTCCGCCCGTCGCTTGGATGAGATGAATCTGGAAGATGTCGAACGCTTGCTGATTCAAAAAGCGCTCGCGCGCTTCGGCGGTAATGTGAATCAAGCGGCGGAAGCTCTGGGCCTCAGTCGCAGCGCGCTCTATCGTCGGATACAGAAATATGAACTCTGAAGAAGCGCTGACGCAAGCACCGAGTGAGACGCGCGCACACGCTTCGACTTCATCCCACAGCGCCGGGCGCATTGTCACGCGCCGACAACGCGGTAACGGCGTCAGACATGAGCACCGCGTCACTCTGATGGCTTTGACGGCCGGTCTGCCCGGAAGCGCAATCGCCTTGTGGCTGCTGTGGAGCGGAAGCTATACCGCCAAAGTGCAGTTGACTCTGACAATGTTGATCGTGGGCGTGTGGGCCGGAGCTGCGCTCGCGCTGCGTGGTCGCGTCGCGCGCCCGCTGCAAACTATCTCTAATCTCCTGGCGGCGCTGCGCGAAGGCGATTACTCGATCCGTGCGCGTGGCGCGAGACGTGATGATGCTTTGGGCGAAGTAATGATAGAGGTGAACGCGCTGGGCGAAACCCTGCGCGAGCAGCGACTCGGCGCACTCGAAGCGACAGCTTTGCTGCGCACAGTGATGGCTGAGATCGACGTTGCCATCTTTGCTTTCGACCCTGAAGATCGATTGCAGTTGGTGAACCGCGCGGGCGAGCGCTTGCTGGCCCAGCCCCTTGAGCGTCTGCTTGGGCGAAGTGCGGCGGAACTGGGCTTAGCCTCATGCTTGCGCGACGCTAAGACCGAGACACTGCACACGTATCAAATGATCTTTCCCGGAGATGGCAGCTTACGGAAGTGGGGAGTGCGCCGCAGCACGTTTCGCGAACATGGATTGCCGCATCAATTGCTGGTGCTCTCTGATCTGAGTCAAGCGCTGCGCGAGGAGGAAGCGAAAGCGTGGCAGAGATTGGTACGCGTGCTCGGTCATGAATTGAACAATTCGTTGACTCCGATAAAGTCAATCGCCGGAAGCTTGACGAGCTTGCTCGGCCGGAAGCCGCGTCCAACGGATTGGCAGGAAGATATGGAGCGGGGACTTGTCGTGATCTCGACGCGCTCTGAATCCTTGAGCCGCTTCATGAGTTCCTATGCTCGTTTGGCCCGCCTTCCGCCGCCCCGCTTGCAGCCGGTGATGATTGGCGCGCTCCTTCGTCGGATTGTCGGACTGGAGATGCGTTTGCCTACAACGCTTGTGTCTGGCCCAGAGATAACAATCCAAGCCGATCCGGATCAGTTGGAACAACTGTTAATCAATCTGTTGCGCAATGCCGTTGATGCCGCACTGGAAACCGGGGGCAGTGTGCGCGTCGGATGGATTAGAAACACAACGCAGCTTGAAGTGTGGGTGGAGGACGAAGGCCTAGGTCTGGCGGGAACCGCCAATCTATTCGTGCCCTTCTTTACCACGAAGCCGAACGGTTCAGGCATCGGTCTCGTGCTCTCGCGTCAAATCGCAGAAGCGCACGGCGGCACACTCACGCTGGAGAATCGGCAGCGAGGGCCGGGCTGCGAAGCACGGCTCCGCTTACCGATTTGATCTCCTATCTCGCAATGCATAACTATAGCTCTCAAGGTGCGCCCTTTAACGATACGCATGATTGCTTCTCAAAGAAGCGATGTTTGCACACTGACATTCAGGGCTACGCAGCGTGCGTCAACGAGCGGCACTCGTTGGGGTGCGAAGCCTGCGGACAAAAGTTCGGCTTCTGCTAAAAGCGTGTCTGCAAACCTACGAGGTTTGGTAAGCTGTCGATATGAAAACTCCGCGCCGAGTTCCCGATGACTTGTGGGAGGAGATCGAGAAGTTGCTGCCACCCAACCCGCCACGCGAATCTGGCG
>JACCTF010000481.1 GCA_013812565.1 Pyrinomonadaceae bacterium
CGCTTCTGCTCGATGGAGATCGTGTCGTGGGCATTCAAACATCAGGCGGCGAAGTTCGCTCCGGGGCGGTGATCGTTGCGGGCGGGGCGTGGAGTTCGTTGATTAAAACCGTCGAGAATCGCGTACCCGACTGGCACATCGAACCTATTCGCGGGCAGATGCTCTGCTTTGATGCGTGTCCGCCGCTTGTGCGTCACGTCATCTATAGCCCGCGCGCCTATCTTGTGCCGCGTCGTAACGGGCGACTGCTGGCCGGTTCGACCACTGAGCAGGTTGGGTTTGACAAATCGGTGACGGCGGGCGGCGTTCACCAGATCGCGAGGCACGCGCTGGAAATCGCGCCGGGGGTTTCAGATCTGACGTTAACAAATGCGTGGACGGGACTCAGACCTCGCACCGCAGACGGCTGGCCGGTGCTTGGCGCAAGCGTTGAAGTTCAAGGACTCTATTACGCTACAGGGCACTACCGCAACGGCATTTTGCTTGCCCCGATTACGGGTCAACTGATCGCCGACCTTGTAACAAATGGTGTTGCCTCACCTCTACTGAAAGCATTTGCCCCCGAGCGCTTTCACCCGCTCAGCGTGCATTACGACTCAACGGAGAGCGCAAGGAAGATTTCGGTATGAGAAGCTTGATTCTATGGACGCTTGTGCTGTGGACGATGAGCGTCAACGGTTTTGCGTCGGCTGAGGTTCGCGCGCAAACAAACAGCGCGCCCGCATCACCCGCGACCGCTGTGTCGCAGGCGAGCACGGCTGCCGCGCTCTACCAAGAGGCATTCAGTTACACAAGGAAGCGGTTTGATGAACTTGCGCGTAGCGGCGCTCCCTTTGATCCGAAGCTGGCCGAGAAGATTGAAACAGAACAGCGCGAACTGGCCGCACGTCATGCCGCACAACTCGCTGCCCGCTCCGGCTTAGCGAACAGCGATCTTTATTACCTCGGGCTGCTCTACAGTTTGGCGGGCCAATCCGATGAAGTGATTACTACGATGCGGCGTTACCTCGCTGAGCATCCGACCGCTTCCGACGAACAAGCGGAGGTTGCGCGTTTCGTCTTTGTGCTGCATGCGGTGAAGAAGAATCTTTTGCCCGAAGCCGAAAACGTGCTCGCTGCATACGCAAGCGCTAAGAAGCAGAGGCCCAACAACCGCTTTCTGATAGAGAACACGCTCGCGGCCGCCTACCGCAACAACAAACAACTTGTTCCCGCGGTGACGCATGCGCGCGCCGCTTTCGAGGCGGCAAAGCTTATATCGGCTGAGCCGGATACGAAAGCGCCGCAAGTTGTACAACAGCGCGATCAAAGATTGTTTATCGCGGCCAGCACGCTCGTTGACCTCTACCTTGAGATTGAACGAAGGGATGAAGCGACGCGCGTGCTCGGAGAGTTGCGCCAGCTTGCGCTCAGTTTACCCTCAGCCAACTTGCACGAGTTTGCCATGAGAAAGACTGCCATCACCGGACTCGAAGTTAAAGCAGCCCAGGCCGGTGGATCAAACGATGCGGGCATAGTCGCAGGTGCGCCGGAGCTTGCGGTTATTGAGTGGATAGATCAACGGCCCTTCAAGATCGCAGATTTGCAGGGCAGCGTGGTGTTGCTGGATTTCTGGGCCACCTGGTGCGGCCCGTGTCGTATCACCTTTCCGAAGTTGAGGAACTGGCATGAGAAGTACAAGGATAAAGGTTTGGTGATTGTCGGCGTGACAAGATACTACGGCACAGCCGAGGGGCGCCCTGTTACACCGCGCGAAGAACTGAACTACCTGAAGAGCTTTAAGCTGGAGAACCGTCTGCCTTATGGCTTCGCTGTCGCGAAGGCGGACGAGAACAATTTAACTTACGGCGTGCCGGGGATTCCCACGGCCGTTCTGATCGACCGGCGCGGTCAGGTGCGCTTCATCACCGTCGGCGCAAGCGCTCAGAAATCCGAAGCCTTAGGCAAGATGATCGACAAGCTAATCAATGAACCGAAAGGAAGAGTTGAAGCGCCGGGGAAGTTTGCAGGCTCGACAAAGTCAGGAAGCTGAGATGCTCCTGCATTAAATCGATCCGGCCAAGATTTGTACACAATGGCAAAAGGCGCTCACCACCGCAGACGAGAGAGAGAACGCAGAATTAGCGCAGAGAGGTGAACGCTCTTTCTCTGCGTAAACTCTGTGTCCTCTGCATCTCTGCGGCGGTGAATCTTCGGTTCCATAATATGATGAATCGAGTGAACCAATGTTATGTGCTTTAACTCAGTCTCTTACTAACTTTAGCGGCTTATGCGATCTTTAATTTACCGCACGCACCTTTGGTTAGGAGTGATCGTCGCTCTGCCGGTGCTGGCATGGACGACGAGCGGTTTGCTCTATGCATGGCCGCGCGCAGTGGAAGGCGGCCGGATTGAAACTATTGATGCCGCACGCGTCGTCGTCTCCTCGCCGGAGGCGATTGAGCATGCTAATGAGTTTGCGAAAAGAGGTTTGCCCATCACGGCACTCACACTTCTAATGCGCGATGGTCGCCCTGTGTATCAAGCAATCGGCGGCATGGGCGCTGACTCGCTGCTGGTTGATGCCGAAACCGGAATGGTCATGCAAACTCCGCCGCCCGGAATTTTGACTCGCTATTTTCGTCAAGCTCATTTCTATTTCTTCGCTGGCTCGTGGCAAGTGCCGCTGCTTATACT
>JACCTF010000493.1 GCA_013812565.1 Pyrinomonadaceae bacterium
AGCGCGGCTCCTTCAAATAGTTTTCAGGAAAGCGTTCGCGAGTATAGACAGAGTAGCCGCAAGGATCAATTACTCTGATAATGCGAGCGAGCGCGGCAAGCTTAAGCACAAGATAAAAAGGTAAAACTCCACAGCAGTCATCTTCTGATCAGTAAAGGAATAGCTAGGACTGTGCCGATTATTAGTCATACAAAATTGTGGCAGGCATAACGATGGTCAAGGCATGATAATTTGCAGAGCAGCGTTGACACTCTTCGCCGGGCATCGTTAGAATGCGGCCTCTCGCGGGAGCACTTCCCATAAATTGTTTTCCTGATACGAGGAACAAACTGTGAGCATTGTTAAAGTCATCGTCATCACGCTCGCCGTCATCATAAGCCTAATACTTTGGGGACGATTTTTGCTTTAGCCATGCACTTTTGAGATGATTTCCTGCGGCATGATCTCACGCTATGTTACGTATCTCCGAGGCCGCGGCTGGTCATACGCTGCCACCACAATTCTGCGTTTAATACTTCTTACGCTGTGCCTGCTAACCACCGGAGGGTATGTCGTGGCGCAGGACGATTTGGCAGTTCCCACCGATGAAGTAGTCCGGGTCCGAACTGATCTGATCACCATCCCAGTCTTTGTGACTGATTCGCGCGGGCGTCGTATTACCGCCCTCACGCAGAACGATTTTGCAGTCCGTGATAATGGACAGCCGGTTGAAGTAAATTACTTCGCGGTGAGCCAACAATCTATCGCTCTCATCTTCGCTTTAGACGCATCGGGTAGCGCGCGTGACACGATCACGCAGCAGCGCGAAGCCGCCTTGGCGCTGTTCTCTCGTTTCGGCCACGATTCGCGTGTGGCAGTTCTTCACTTCAGTGACCAAGCGCAACTCGCCGCTCAGTTCACCGCCGACGCTGACCAAGTTCGTCGAGCGTTTCACTTTGCCCCACTCCGCGACCGCCGCACAGCGATCTTTGATGCCACACTCGCCGCGGTTCGTGCTTACGATAGGCAAGCGACAAGTTCTGTAGTTGAGCGCCGCATCATTGTTCTACTCAGCGACGGGCTTGATACGGCGAGCACGGTACGCGCCTCTGTTGTCATCGACGAAGCCATAGCGCGCAGTGTCTCAATCTATGTTGTTCACCTTCCGCTTTTCATGCCGCGTGACAACAGACTTGTGCCGCGTTCTCCATCGAAAGGTTTTCGGGAGATGGCGAAGGCCACTGGTGGACATTACTTCCCGGCAGGAAATGCGCGCACTGCGCTTGATCCACGCGCCGAGTACGATCTGACACCCGTTTTTCAAGCTATTGCCGAAGATATACAGGGCCAGTATCTGCTTGGCTACTATCCAAGCGGCGCAATGCGCGACAATCGTCTTCATCGCATTGAAGTAAACCTATTACGTTCTGACAATCGCAATCTTCGCGTGCATAATCTACGCGAACAATACGTCTCAAAAAGTGATAAATGATGAATCATGGGTGATAAGCAGGAGCAGTGTTTAAGCCTATCACTCATCACTCATCACTCCTTACATATCGCTCATCACTTTGTATATGACAACACAAAACAGAGAAGGCCTGCATCGCATTCGTCGCGCGTTGTTGAGCGTGTCGGACAAGCTGGGTCTCATTGAGTTCGCACGTGCGCTGTGTCGCTTTCAGGTTGAATTGATCAGCACGGGCGGCACGGCAAAAGCGTTGCGTAAAGTTGGAATTCCTGTGCGTGATGTGTCGGAGGTCACGGGTGTTCCGGAGATGCTTGATGGTCGCGTCAAAACTCTGCACCCACACATTCACGGCGGGATTCTGGCGATGCGAGATGATGCGAAACATATGGCGGCGTTGGGCGAGCACGGCATCGAACCGATTGATATGGTTGTCATCAATCTTTACCCGTTCGAGCAAACGATTGCACGCGCCGGTGTGACGCTCGAAGAAGCCGTTGAACAGATCGACATCGGTGGCCCGGCGATGATTCGTTCGGCAGCGAAGAACTGGAAAGATGTTGCAGTTGTCGTCGCGCCTGTGATGTATACAGAACTCATCGCTGAAATGAATCGCAACGAAGGCAGACTGTCACTTCAGACTCGCAAACAACTCGCTTGGCACGCTTTTGCACGTACATCGGCCTATGATCAAACGATTCATTCTTACCTCAGCGCGCAGCAAGCGGAAGGAATGATCGAGAGTTCGATAGACAAACCTGTTGCAGATGATACTGAAGAAACGCCGGGGCCGGGTGGCATGCCGGATGCGCTTCATCTCTCTTTGAGCAAAGTAACCGATCTGCGCTACGGCGAAAACCCTCATCAGTTGGCTGCGCTCTATGAATCTAGGGACGCTGATGCAGCAGGTAGTGTTGCCACGGCCGAGTTGATCTCCGGTAAAGAGATGTCGTTCAACAACTATTTGGACGCAGACGCGGCTTGGCAACTCGTCTGCGACTTTGGTGAAACGGCGTGCGCTATTATCAAGCACACGAACCCGGCTGGCGTAGCTTTAGGCGCATCGCCTGAAGAGGCTTATCGTCGTGCATTGGTGACTGATCCTGTATCAGCCTTCGGCGGCATCGTGGCTTTTAACCGCACAGTTGACGAAGGTGCGGCGCGAGTCGTCACAGAGATTTTCACTGAAGTAATCATTGCACCTGATTATGAGAAGGTCGCCATCGAAGTTCTCCGCGCGAAGAAGAACTTGCGCATCCTTCGCACCGGCGGCCTGCAACGAAGCGAAGATTTACACTTTGATTATGATTTCAAGAAAGTCTCTGGAGGCGTGCTGATGCAAACGCGCGACTGTCATCGTCTGACACGCGATGCGCTCAAAGTCGTAACTAAGCGCGGTCCTTCCGATGAGGAACTGGCCTCTCTGCTTTTCGCCTGGACAGTGTGCAAACATACCAAGTCGAACGCCATCGTTTATGCGCGTGATGGACAAACCGTCGGCGTCGGCGCGGGCCAAATGTCGAGAATTGATTCTGTTCGCATCGGCGCGATGCGTGCGCAACTCCCACTCAAAGGTTCAGTGCTTGCCTCGGACGCTTTCTTTCCCTTCCGCGATGGCGTTGACGAAGCAGCCAAGCACGGCATCACCGCCACCATTCAGCCGGGCGGCTCCGTACGCGACGCGGAGGTAATTGCCGCCGCAGACGAACACGGATTGGCAATGGTCTTTACAAACGTGCGCCACTTCAAACACTAAAAGCAGATGTCGCATATTAGATGGCAGATGTCAGTTATTAAAGCTCAAAATGCTGACATCCAGCATCTAACATATGACATCTGCTCTCTGCTTGCCCTTGCGCCTCTTTGTCGGCCATACTTGCTTGCCAGAGTAGACTTCTTCTGCTGCCTCTCTGAACATTAAACGCTTCGCGTGTGTTATAAGGAATTAATAGATGCCTGACGTTCAATCCATCGATTCATCTTCATCTGCGGCTTCGATGCGTTGCCGCTACTGCGGTCAGTTAAATCAAGTGCGCGCTAACGGCGGCGAAGCGAAGTGTGGGCGTTGTCGCCTAATACTATCGGACAAACCGCATAAAAAGTTTGCTGATCTCGACATGCACGAGTACGTGCATCCGGCTGATAGCCGCGCGCTGGCTGCACTGCGCACGATACCTGGAATAGATACGGCGCTCAAAAAGTTGCTGGCGATGACGGGCGAGTCGGCTATTCGGGTTATCTTCACGGCGAGCGCCGTGCGCGTCACGCCGCAGCAGTGCCCAGACCTTCACGCTAAACTTCAAATCGCTTGCACAACGCTCGGCGTAGATATGCCGGAACTCTTCGTGCAGCAGAATCCAGTAGTCAATGCTTTCACCGGCGGCGTTGAACGCCCCGTCATAGTGCTTCATTCATCTTTGATCGAGCGCCTCACAGACGAAGAAGTATTAGCTGTGATCGCACACGAAGTAGGTCACATTCATGCCGAGCACGTGCTGTATCTGACAGCAGCAAGGTTGCTCGAAGCTTTAACAACTGCGGCGCTTGCTGCCGCGCCGATTGCACAAGCCATAACGCAAATAGTTTCCGGCAGCATGCGCGCAGCCCTGTTGGCATGGGCGCGTCGTGCCGAACTTTCTTGCGACCGCGCAGCGTTGCTCGTGACACAAAACCCTGATGTGATCGGGCATACGATGATGAAACTGTGCGGCGGCACATTCGCTTCCAAAATCAACTATGAAGAGTTTCTAAGACAAGCGCGCGACTTCCAAAAGAACTATGACGATAAGGCGCTCGACCGTTTCTGGGCAGACGTTATCACTTCGGGAATGTCGCATCCTTTCCCTGTCTGGCGCGTTTCGGAAATCTTGAAGTGGACGGATAGCGGCGAGTATGAGCGGTTGATGGATGGCGAAGCACAAAGCGCCGCAGCCTAAACAGTGGGCAGTTGAAGCAATTACCATTCGCTGCTTATAGGTTAACGCTCCCTGTATGGAAAACATTTCATGTTGCAAAACAAAACGGGCATCATCTTTGGCGTTGCCAATAAGAGATCGATTGCGTGGGCAACGGCGCAAGCATTGAGCGAAGCGGGCGCGCGTCTGGCATTCACATATCAGAGCGAGCGTTTGCGTGAGAATGTCGAGGCGTTAACACGTGACATGCCTGACGCGCTGGTTACCGAATGCGACGCGACGCAAGCAGAGCAGGTCGCGGAGACTTTTGCGCGAGTCGGTGAGAAGTTTAATCGTTTGGATTTCCTCGTGCATAGCATTGCCTACGCTCCGCGTGAGGCGCTTGAGGGAGAATACTTGGATACAACGCGCGATGCTTTTTTGACGGCGCTCGAAGTGAGCGCTTATTCGCTCGCATCGCTGGCACGCGCCGCCGCGCCTTTAATGACTGAGGGCGGAAGCATTGTGACGATGAGCTACTACGGCGCGGAGAAGGTTGTGCCGAATTACAATGTGATGGGCATTGCTAAAGCTGCGCTGGAAGCGAGCACACGTTACCTGGCAGCTGACCTAGGCAAGCGCAACATACGTGTTAATGCGATCAGCGCTGGGCCGCTCAATACACTTTCAGCACGCGGCGTCAGCAATCTTGGTTCAATGCTTAAACATCACGCCGAACGCGCCCCTCTGCGTCGCAACGTTGAAGCTCGTGAAGTCGGCAACACGGCTCTCTTCCTCTGTAGTCCCCTCTCCTCAGGAATCACCGGCGAGGTGATCCACGTCGATTGCGGTTACAACATCATGGCATTCTGATGCGATGGCAATCACGTCCACAAAACTCCGTCATAGGAAAACATAAACTGAAAGTTTGAAAGTCTGAGTGTGTGCCGAGCGCTCTGTTTTTAAGAGTAGTATGGCGCTTGGCGGCTAGAGTTTGGTAAGCACACAGGCTTTATGAGTTTTTTACAATGATAATGAAGACAAAAAAAAGGCGGCAGCGAAAGCCGCAAGTGACGCAAGACGAACAGCTACTTGAAACGCCGCAAGCAGATGAATTTACGCACACTGACACCTGGCGTGTGTTTCGTATTATGGGCGAATTTGTTCAGGGGTTCGATGATCTTGCGACCGTGACGCGCGGCGTTTCGATCTTCGGTTCGGCGCGCACTCCCGCGGAAGACCCGTACTATAAAGCAGCAGAAGAAACAGCCGCGCTCCTCGTTCGCGCCGGCTTTGCGGTTATCACCGGCGGTGGACCAGGCATCATGGAAGCTGCCAATCGGGGCGCGTTCGAAGCGGGCGGAGTCTCTATCGGCTGCAATATCGAACTTCCTTTCGAGCAGAAACCCAATCCATATCAAACTTCCTCGCTGACCTTTAACTACTTTTTCGTGCGTAAGACGATGTTCGTCAAGTAC
>JACCTF010000504.1 GCA_013812565.1 Pyrinomonadaceae bacterium
TCTCCGCCGTCTCTTCACTGGTGCTTGTCGGAGGTTGGTGCATTACATCTTTCTTCAGTTCACGCGCACGCAAGCTGTAGAAGATTACCGGCGTCACGATCAGCACGTGCAACAGACTCGACACCATTCCGCCAAGCACCGGAGTTGCGAGCGGCTTCATCACTTCTGATCCGGCGCTCGTACTCCACATAATCGGCAGGAGTCCTGCGACCACGGTTGAAACCGTCATCACCTTTGGTCGCAAGCGCAGCAGCGCGCCTTCCGTCACAGCTTCCAGCAGCGTGCTTCGCGTCAGCGAGCCCAGCTCTTTACGCTTCCGTTCAACGGCTTCTTCGAGGTAGATCACCATCACGACGCCGGTTTGCACCGCTGTCCCAAACAAGGCGATAAAACCGACCCAGACGGCAACCGAGAAGTTGTAGTCAAGCGCCCACAGAAGATAGACGCCGCCCGTCAATGCGAACGGCACGGCTAAGAGCACGTGCGCCGCTTCGAGCGCGGAGCCGTAGGTGATGTAGAGCAAGCCGAAGATAATTACCAAGACGACGGGGACGACCATCAGCAGCCGATTGCGGGCGCGTTGCTGGTTCTCGTACTGCCCACTCCACTCGATGTAGTACCCGGCAGGGAGTTGAACCTGACGAACAAGTGCCCCACGCGCCTCTTCGACGAAGCTGCCGACATCGCGCCCGCGCACATTCAAGAGTACCGTGCCGCGAAGCAATCCGTTTTCGCTCTGGATCATCGAAGGCCCCGTGATGGTGCGAACTTCAGCGAGCTCCGCGAGCGGAATCGGCGCGCCCGATGGCGACGTTATCGGTAGCTGCCCCAGAGCTTGGACATTGGCGCGAAACTCCGGCGCGTAGCGCACGCGGATCGGAAATCGCTGGCGGCCTTCGATGGTGACGGTGAGGTTTGTCTCGCCGATGCCCATTTCGATGGCGTCTTGAATCATGCGCGTATCTATCCCGTAGCGCGCCGCCGCTTGGCGGTTGATGTCGATGTCAATATAGGGCTGCCCGCCGATCTGTTCCGGGTACACATCCTTCGCGCCCGGCACTTGGCTTATGACTTCGGCGACGCGGCGCGATACGTCTTCAAGCATCTTCAGATCGTTGCCAAAAATCTTGATGCCAACTTGCGAGCGGATGCCCGTCGAGAGCATCTCGATGCGGTTGATGATCGGCTGCGTCCAGATGTTCGTCACGCCGGGCATCCTGAGCTCCTGGTCCATCTCCGCGATCAGAGATTCGCGGGTCACTCCTTCGCGCCACTGATTCTGTGGCTTCAAGTGAACGATGGTTTCGTTCATGTTCACCGGAGCCGGGTCCGTCGAAGTATCGGCGCGTCCCGCCTTGCCCACTGCCCATTCGACCTCTGGAAAGCTCTTCAGAATCTCGTCCTGCTTGCCCATGATCTTTAAGGCTTCATCAATCGAGATGGCCGGGTCAGTAACGGGCATGTACATCATGTCGCCTTCGTTTAATGGCGGCATGAACTCACGGCCGATGCCGGTTGCCAAGAAGATTGCACCCGAAAAGAGCAGGAAGGCTACCGCGACTGTAATGACGCGGTGACGAAGCGCCCAACCTAGCGCCGGACGATACAGCCAGTGTAAAAAGCGCATCACCGGATTCGATTGCTCGGAGTGAAACTTGCCCCCTAAAAGTAAAGTGCATAGAACGGGGACGAGCGTAACGGCGATGATCGTCGCGCCGACCATCGCGAACGTCTTTGTAAAGGCGAGCGGGTGGAAAAGCTTTCCTTCTTGTCCGGTTAAGGCAAAGACCGGGATGAAGGCGAGGATGATGATCGCCATCGAGAAGAAGACGGGTCGCCCGACGAGCTTCGTCGATTCGAGCACCGTCTCCCAAACCAAACGCCGATCTTTCGGATCGACCTTGCGCTGTTCCATGAAGCGGAAGGCGTTCTCCACCACGACGATGCCTGCATCCACGAGCACGCCGATGGCGATGGCAATCCCGGACAGCGACATCAGGTTCGAGCTGATGCCCATATACTTCATAAAGAGAAACGACATCAGCACGGCGAGCGGCAGCGGAATCGTGACGATCAGGATGGAGCGGAAGTGCGCGAGGAAGATGATGTGCGCGAGGGTGACGAGCAACAGTTCTTCGATCAGTGCGTGCTGCAGAGTCGAGGTCGCGCGTTCGATCAGTTGCGTGCGGTCGTAGAACGGGACAATGGAGACGCCCTGCGGCAATCCGGCTTGCAGAGTTTCGATCTTCCGCTTGACGGCTTTAATCACTTCGAGCGTGTTGACGCCGTAGCGGGCAATCACCACACCGCCAACTGCTTCTTTGCCATTCTTATCGAGCGCGCCGGTGCGAAACGCATTGCCGAGCTTTACTTCAGCCACCTGTCGCACGTAGATCGGTGTCCCGCCTTGTGAACCGATCACGATGTTTTCGACATCGGCGATTGATTCAATCAGTCCAATGCCGCGCACTATCGCCCACTGACCGGCCTGTTCGACGACGTTGCCGCCGACATTGTTGTTCGACCGCTGCACGGCTTCGACGACAATTGAGAGGGGTAATCCGTAGGCGCGCAAGCGATTCGGATCAACGTCCACCTGATACTGCTGCACGTGGCCGCCTACGCTCGCGACCTCCGCCACACCCGGCACGGAGTTTAGTTGATAGCGCACGAACCAGTCCTGCAAAGTCCGTAGCTCGCGCAACGAGTGACCATCGCCTTCGAGCGTGTACCAGAAGATTTGCCCGACGCCCGTCGCGTCTGGTCCGAGCGTCGGGATTACGCCTTCCGGCAGTTGCTTCGAGACGAGATTCAAGCGTTCGAGCACGCGGGTTCTGGCCCAATAGAGATCAACGTCGTCCTCGAAAATAACGTTGATCATCGAGAAGCTGAACGCCGAACTTGCGCGCACCACTCGCACGCCGGGCAAGCCTTGCAGGTTTGTTACAAGCGGATAAGTGACTTGATCCTCGACCTCCTGCGGCGAGCGCCCTACGTAGTCGGTGAAGACGATCACCTGGTTGTCGGAGAGGTCGGGGATTGCGTCAATCGGCGTTGCCAGAAGCGCCCAGTAGCCCCACGCGGCAAGCCCCAGGTAGAGTGCGATGATGAGCGCACGGTTGCGCATCGAGATTTCGATCAAGCGGTGAATCATGTCGCTTCGCTCCTTCGATTGCGGATTTGGGATTGCGGAATGCGGATTGAAGAAGCAGCCATCTATCTTCTAATCCGCACTCCGAACTACGCACTCCGCCATTAACTTACTGCGCCATTACAGGAAACGATGTCTTGCCCTTCCCTGCCGGACCTTCGTAGGACACTTGCGCTTGCCACTCACCGGCCATCTCGATGTTGGCTTTGCCCTTGTACACGCCGGGCGTCTCCGTAGTCGTAAAGGTGGTCGGATCGTTCATCGCCTGCATCGGGCCCATCGCGGGCATGTAGAAGTTGAGGGCGACCGAGCCGACATCGACGGGTTTACCCGAAGCGTCTTTGAAGACGAGGTAAAAATCTTCTTCGCCATGCTTGATCTGTCCGTCTTCGTTCGAGAGCGTGACGGTCAAGTTGTTGCCGACAGGTTGACTCTTGATAACCTTCCCGGTGTCAGTGCCGGCGTTCGAGCCGCAGGCGGCAATTAGGAGCAGTAGTGCGACAAAACTGATTGCGATTGTGAGTTTCTGCATAATCTTAATCCTCATCACGAAATATAGATTTAGAGAAGATACGAGCGTCGGGCGTTCTCCCGACTACACGCGTAGGTTACAGGCACGAAAAAATTGATACCGGAGCGTTCTTGTTGCTTGAGATGTGCTGCCCATTCGATCAGGCGAAAGCCTTTGTCTAATGAGACGGCAGACACACTGAGGCGCACACCAATTCCACCGCAATCCCTTCGATTGGAAGGCGCGTGGCGGCGACAAGACACACTTCTGCCGTGCTAGATCAGAAAGACTGAATTGTGAAGGTAGAGGGCTGGAGGATCAGGGTCTTCGGACAAAGCATCCGTCGAGCCTTTGAATTTAAGGGCACCGACAGGAAGCAGTGAATAGAACGTCGTAATAGAATCGGCTGCTACAGGCGGAGCGGGGACTTGGGGTTGCTGCCCCGCCGTCTCTGACTGCGGACCAGGCGTACCGCTTGTCGGTTCGTCGCACACAATCTCGCAGCACAGCATCGCCACGGGCGAACCGGCGGCAGACTTCGCTTGCGCGCAGCAAGACATCTCGGCTGCACTCTTATGTTCATCTCCATCACACACGAATCCGCCAGCGAGACTTTGGCTCGCGAACAGCAGAACGATAAAGAGTGTGATAAGACGCTTAAACATATTTCACTCCGAGATTACGAACGGAAACTCACGCTGTCAAGCGTGAACCAGCTTGAAGGAGTTTGTTACATGCATTCGTAAGCTCACGGTATGCATCATACACCCTGTAGTCCTGTAAAGTGTCAAATAGACGCGGATGATTATGCGGTTAGGTGGCTTGGTGGCTACAACCTAAGGAGAACCTTATCATGACCGGATCATTTCAGAGCTTGTGCCATTCTAATTGGGATTGCAAGCACCATGCGGTCATATTCACCAAGCCACCGCCTTTGGCCGAGGTGTCTGACTCTGAGCACCATTTCAACTCTATTGCTGAAACAATCGCGATCATAAAGCTATGACATGGCCCTCATACCCGGCGGCACGAGCGGTCGCCGCCACGGTGCAAACACGCTTCGCCCAATTCCTCGCGGCGGCGCGCGAGCGCGGCGATCAGGAGCCGGCGTCACAGCCGGACGCTCAAACAGTAGAAACGATCATCGATACGGCGTTCTGGGCGAGCCTGCGGCGCGAGGAAGGATTCTCTCCGAAGATCTCGCTGGCCTTTCTTCCGCCCGAGCGGGCGGGGCAGCCGCTTAAGTTCGAGCAGCCTCTGCCACTCACCCCCGCCAACCTCTCGCGACTGGCGCCGGCGGTCGAGCGCCCTGGAATTCATCTCGGCGTTTGGCACGACCACGATCAGCTCTGCGTCTGGGGAGCCACGCGCGCCATCCCCAGGCTCTGCTTTGTGCTGGAGGTAATCGAACCCGGACTGCTGGTCGTCAAGTACCGCCGCGGCCAAGAGTCAAGCAAGTTCGTCAACGTCGTGGTCCTCAAGGGCGACCAAATTAAAGAGGTAAATGAAGAAGGCATCACACTGCCCGATTGCCCAAGCTTGGTCACGTCGTTGCTTGGCTTCGGCTCGCCCGCATCCTTAAACAATTCGGTGAACGTGCTTGTGCAACTGGCGGTGTCGATGCGCGCCCACGGGCGCGGCGGGTCGCTGCTCGTCGTTCCGCAAGGGTCAGAGGCGTGGCGGGAGTCGATTGTGCGACCGGTGACGTACTCCGCGCTGCCTCCGTTCTCTGAGTTGGCCGATTTGATGCGGCAGGACGCAGAAGAGCGGGACAAGCGTTTGTGGCAGGAGGCATTCCTCGATGCGGTCGAAGCTATCGCGGGCCTGACCGCCGTCGACGGCGCGACTGTGATCAGCAGTCAGTATGAGTTGCTCGCCTTCGGCGTCAAGATCGGGCACCGCGACGGGGGCGCACAAGTTGAACAGGTCATGGTCACGGAACCGATCGTCGGCGGTTTGCCCTCACTGGTTCATCCCGTACAATTTGGCGGAACCAGACACCTGTCGGCAGCGCAGTTCGTCCAAGATCAGCGGGAATCGGCCGCTCTCGTGGCTTCACAAGATGGTCGCTTCACGGTCTTCACGTGGTCACCGTGTGAAGGGATGGTTCACGCGCACCGTGTCGAGACGTTGCTGCTGTAACCGCCTCTGGGAAGCGCCCAGCATTGAGGCAGCGAAGGAAGCGGTTAATAAACTTTTGATGAAACGGGCGGGAGTGATGCGGTTAGATGTCCTCCCGCTCAAGCCATACCCAGGCATCGGGGAGCTTTTCGCAAGGTGAACGAAGGCAGCTAGTGACCGGATGTCGGGGAGCAACGCAGTAACAAGCAACACGGATGTAACGAGGCGGCCTTAGCCTTATGTGGAAACGGCTGTACCGCCGGTATAGCTTTCGTCATGTGGTTTTCCATATGCTTCACAACGTGAGATGTCTTCGGAGAAGGAGTCCCTGAATGAAACGTTTGATTTCCTTGCTCGCTTGTTGCGCGCTCCTCTTACCTGTCTGTTCTACGGCTTCCTCGCAGCAGATACCCCGTCCGACGGCGGACGGCTATTCGCTTCCTAACGGATGGCGGCTGACGCCCATCGGTAAAGCAATCCCGACGGAAGACATGGTGCTCCACCTCTTGCCTGCCCCGGACGGGCGCGCCGTGATCGCCTCGCACTCCGGCTTTAATCCGCACGGGCTGGTGGTGATCGACGCCCGCACCGAACAAGCGGTGCAGCGGATACCGCTCAAATCCACATGGCTGGGCATGGCCTGGCATCCGAACGGAAACCTGTTGTACGTCTCGGGCGGAAACGCCGACGGAAGAGTTTCGACGCGGGCGCCCGTCTATGTCTTTGAATACAAGAACGCGCGACTCTCGCCGAAACCCGTGGCGACGCTTGAGGAGACGATTGACGCCGCGCAGATCTACTGGTCTGGGCTCGCCCATCATCCGCTGAAGAACATTCTCTACGCGGCGAACCGCGGCACCACGCCGACGCCCGGCAGCGTCGTCGTGTTCGACACCACAAGCGGCAAAATCCTCGCCCGCATCCCGGTCGGAATCAATCCCTATGACCTCGCTCTTAGTAGAGACGGCCACACACTTTATGTTTCCAACTGGGCCAGCGACTCCGTCAGCGTCATCGACACGGACGCCTTGAAGGTGGTGGCGAACATACCCGTCGGGGACAACCCGAACGATTTAGAACTCTCGAACGACGAGCGTTTGTTCGTCGCGTGCGCGAATGACAACAGCGTTAACGTGATTGACACCAGAGCACGCCGGGCCGTGGAGAAGATTTCCACTGCCCTTTTCCCGCGCGCTCCCGTAGGGTCAACCCCGAACGCGCTCGCCCTTGACCGAGTTGGCAAGATGCTGTTCGTCGCCAACGCCGACAATAACAATGTGGCGGTCATCAGTGTCGCCAAGCCCGGCGAGAGTGAGGTGTTGGGTTTTATCCCGACCGGCTGGTATCCGTCGGCTTTGGCGTTCGGGGGCGGTGGGCAAAACCTCTACGTGGGGAACAGCAAAGGCCTCGGGTCTTACTCAAACATCCGCGGACCTCACAGCAGATTGCCGCCCGGCGACGAAGGGCGGGGGAGCGTGAAGAGTCTACAGAAGGGCAGCGTCAATATCGTCGGGTTGTCGAACTTGAAATCCGAGATCAAGCGGCTCACTCGACAGGTTTACGAGAACACCCCATATAACGACGATTTGCTGGCCGAAGCCAAAGCGCCGGCGGCACCCTCCGTCATTCCCCGCGCGGTGGGCGCTGGCTCGCCCGTCAAGCATGTGCTCTACATCATCAAGGAGAACCGCACCTACGATCAGGTGCTGGGTGACATGCCGAAGGGCAACGGCGATTCGCGGCTGACCATCTTCGGGCGCAAAGTGACGCCGAACCATCACGCCCTGGCCGAGCAGTTCGTCCTCTTCGACAATCTGTACTGCGACGGAGAGGTCAGCGTTGACGGTCACTCGTGGTCCAACTCCGCTTATGCCACAGACTTCAACGAGAAGTTGTGGCCGGTCACCTACGGCGGCCACAGCAAAGCCCGGCCTTCCGCCGCGCACGTGCCTGCTGGGGGACATCTCTGGGATTTGTGTCGACGCAAGGGATTGACCTACCGCAGCTACGGCGAGTATGCCGCGCGCGTGAGCGACGGCACCACGATGGACGCGGCGCCGGGGGTTGAGGGGTTGGTCGGGCACGTCGCGCCGAACTACAAGAAGCCGGGGATGCGTGACACGGATAACGCGGCGGAGTTTATCAGGGAGTTCGACGAGTATGAGAAAAACTATGACAGCCCGGACGTTGACAAGCGACTGCCGAACTTCATGGTGATGAGCCTGCCCGAAAATCACACCTTCGGGGCGACGCCTGACAAGCCGACGCCGACGGCCTGCGTGGCGAACAACGACTACGCCCTCGGCTTGATCGTCGAGCGTGTCACGCACAGCAAGTACTGGCCGGAGACTGCTATCTTCGTGATCGAGGACGATGCGCAGGACGGCCCTGATCACGTCGATGCCCGCCGCACCGTGGCCTTCGCGATCAGTCCGTATATCACACGCGAAAAAGTGGACAGCACGCTCTACAGCACGAGTTCGATGTTGCGGACGATTGAATTACTACTTGGGCTGCCGCCGATGAGCCAGTATGACGCCGCCGCGACGCCGATGTACGCGGCCTTCGGCACTACGGCAGACCTTACACCTTATCGCCACCTGAAACCGCTCGTTAATGTGGATGAGAAGAACACGCCGCTGGCCTGGGGCGCTAAAGAGTCACTCGAAATGGATTTCTCGGACGTGGACCTTACCCCGATGTTCGAGCTGAATGAGATCGTTTGGAAGAGCGTTCGCGGCGCGCAATCCGAGATGCCCCTGCCGGTGCATCGCTTCCGATTCGCAAGCGACCCAATTGCATCCCGGTCGCGTTGAGTGACGGCGCGTTGTAGGTGAATGCTTTCAACGATGCTTCTCCGCCAGAAGCGCGTTCATCATTTCACGCACGATTTCGATTTCGTCAGGGATGACTGTGTGCGGCATGTTTGGGTAAATTTTCAGCGCGACATTGCCGCCGAGTTTACGCAGCAGTTCGGCGGACGGCGTGAGGCGTTCGAGCGGGATGTGCGCGTCGCGGTCGCTGCATCCGAGGAACATCGGCGTTTCGGCGAACGCTCCGTCAACCATCTGCCTCGTCGCCGTTTCTGAAGCGTAAGTTTTCATTAGTGGCTCGGGTGGAGTGATTAAAGCACCGCTCAGAGCAACGACTCCGCCGTAGCGTCGCGGATAACGAAAGGCGTATTCGAGCGCAAGGCACGCGCCCTGCGAGAACCCTAACAACATCGTGCGCTCTGCCGGGACACCTTCATTCTTAAGACGGGCGAGCGCGTCGCCGATTGCCTGAAGCCCAGACGACAGCCCCGGCTCGTTGCTCTCCATCGGCGCGAGAAAACTGTTCGGGTACCACGATCCTCTGGCGGCTTGCGGCGCGAGGTAGTGGAAGCCGGGCTGGTCGAATTCGCCGGCGAGGGTCAGGATGCTCTCGGCGGTCGCCCCGCGCCCGTGCACCAACACCATCGCGGCTTGCGCTTCCTCCGGTCGAGCACCGTAGGTCAGCAGCGGTTGTCCTTGATGCGGACCTTTGAAATTTGATAAGTCGTTTGTCATCACTCATACCCTCCGTTCACCCTTATAGCATTTTACTTTCCGCCTAACAGCCAACCAATTCTGCCCCTTCCCGTAGGTTAATCGCCGATACCGCTCCCCGTTCGACGTTCGACGGAGCGCTTCGCTGCGCGACAGTCTCGCCGGTCGATCCGCCGCAGTGGTGCGCAGTCGCTGCTTCCTTCGCCATCAACTTATCCACGGTCAAGTAGCCCACCGTGAGCACGGGCGGTTCAGCGGATTAACGACACCATGTTGCGTTTGTTCTCTGCCGCTCTCAAGCCGCTTCGCTTTTCGATTCCGGCAGATGCACCGGCGGTAGTACGCTCTCGATCCGCTGCCGTGACGACTCCAACCACGGCGGCAATTTAAGATTCGTGCCCAAGCTCTCAAGGGGTTCATCCACCGCGAAGCCCGGCGGGTCGGTTGCGATCTCGAACAAGATGCCGCCCGGCTCCCTGAAATAGATCGAGTGGAAATACTCACGGTCTTGAACTGTCGTGACACTCAGACCTAACTCCGCGATGCGCCGCCGCCACGCGAGTTGGGTGTCATCCGACTCGGTGCGCCACGCGACGTGGTGAACCGTGCCGCCCGCGACGACGCCCTGCCAGAAATCCGGCGCGTGTCTAATGTCAACCTGCATCCCTGCGCCGCCTTCTTTCACCGCGTAACGATACTGATTTCCTTCCTCAGCGATTTGGCGAAACCCCATCGTTTCTGTCAGGAGCTTGGCGGTCTCCACGTGAGAGTCCAGGCAGAGCACTACCGTGTGGAAGCCAAGGAGCGCGTGCTCGCCGGCGACGCTCCCGTTCTCCCAACCGTCGCGCTTCTCTCGGGAATGGGCGACTACTTCCAGCATTAAGCCATCAGGGTCGCGAAAGGCGAGCACCTGCTCGTCGAAGCGACGCACCGGCTTGTCATACTCAATGCCGTGAGCTGTCAGCCGCTCAATCCAGTAGCCGAGCGAAGCTTCGGGGACGGAGAACGAGGTGGTCATTGCCTGCCCCGTACCTTGCCGCCCGCGTCGCACATTGCGCCACGGGAAGAAGGTGAGAATTGTTCCCGGAGTTCCCTGCTCGTCGCCGTAGTAGAAGTGGTAAGTGCCGGGGTCGTCGAAGTTGACAGTCTTCTTGACTAAGCGAAGACCCAAGACGCCCGCATAAAAGTTGACGTTTTGTTGTGGGTCACCCGCGATAGCAGTGACGTGGTGGATGCCTAAAATTTCATCTCTCACTTGTCATCTCCTCACATATCGGTGTTCTAAGGTTTTCCCAATCTCAAAGTCAGTCAGGTGGTGCGAGACAATCGGCGGCGCGTCACCTGCGTCTTGACCTCGTGTCTTATTTGCTTGACGCCTGAGTCTTCGCCGGTTCCTGCTTAACTGCTTCGAGTGTTAAAGCAATCTGCACGTCGTTGGCGACCACGAAGCCACCTTCCGCCATCGGCGCGTTCCACTTGATGCCGTAATCCTGCCGATTGATTGTGGTCGCGGCTTCCACTCCCATGCGCGTGCCGCCCCACGGGTCTTTGACCGCGCCGAACAGCTTGAACGGAATGGCGATTTGCTTCGTCACGCCGTGCAGGGTGAAGTCGCCGTGTGCGACGAATGAGTCATTGCTTTTACGCTCGATGCGCATACTGCGGAACGCCATCTCCGGGTACTTGGCGACGTCGAAGAAGTCGGCTGTTCTCAAGTGTTCATCGCGCTTCGCAATGTCGGTGTCGATGCTCGCGACCTTCGTGGTGAACTCGACCGATGATTGGGTGATGTCGTCGGGGTTGTACAGAATCGTGCCGGTGTAGTCGTCGAAGCGACCGCGCACGTTGTTGATGAGCAGGTGGCGGATCGAGAAGTTGATCGAACTATGCGCCGGGTCGATGGCGTAAGTACCGCCGGGGATCGGCGCGTATGCGACCTTCGCTGCTCTGGCATCGTTCTGTGCCGCTTGGCGTGTTTGGCTGCTGACGGTGTTCGTGGTGTAAAGACTCGCGCCCCCGACGAGCGTCAAGATTAGGATCGCCGCCGAGATGTATTTCGAATGTGATTTCATAGATCTTTCTCCTGATCCAAATGATTTAGTTTCTGTGACGGTCGAACACGAGGTCGTTCAACCATGAAGCGGTCTGGTGTGTCAGCGCCGTGCCCGCGTTATGTGAATGGTTCCGTGCGCTTCTGTTCTGCCGTGCGCGTCGTCGCGCGGCTAAAACTTGATCGCGCACGCGCCTGACGCGCCGGCACACCGCGCCGCGTTCATCTGTGTGTGACATAAGTTAATCCATTTATTCGCGCCGCTTCGTTCCAAGCGAATGATTTTTTACGGCGTTTGTTTCTTCTCGCTTCGCGACGTGCGTTCAATAGTTCAGCCTGATCGAAGATGTTCTCGACGAGCGGTGAGAAGGTCATCATGATCCGGTCGAGAACCTCGTACAGCTTTTTCTTCATAATCCTTTTCCTTTATCTTTTTTCAGTCTGGCGCTCCTCGAAAGCTCCAGTTCGCGACTATCTACGGAAGCCATGCTTAGCGTGAGAGTCCGGTCGCTGTCTTTCATCTTCTTGTCAATCGTTTCTGATCTTGCGAAATGCTGCTTGTTCGGACGCCGTGCAATTGTGTGATCGTATGTGACCGGCAGATCGGGATAGGAAGGGACCTTGAAGCCCCTCCCTCCCACACCACCGTGCATACGGTTCCGTACACGGCGGTTCGGATAGTTATGCTTTCCTCTGAGCTGCTAATCTTGGTAGTCCGAGCGAGTCG
>JACCTF010000949.1 GCA_013812565.1 Pyrinomonadaceae bacterium
ACGGACGATTCAAAGACGGCAGCGGCGAATATAACGTAAAACTCGACACAGCGGCCTCCGTGCGGGCGATGAATGATTGGCCGACGCCCGTGGTCTTCAGCGGTTTTGAGATCGGCGCGCCGGTCAAGACGGGAGCGCGGTTGAAGGAGATGCCGGAAGATAATCCGGTACGAGCCAGTTATTACTACTACAACAATTTGCAGAATAGGGAGAGCTGGGATCAAACGGCGATACTCTATGCAGTGCGTGGGGAGCGAGATTACTGGAACCTATCAGAGCCTGGGATTAGCCTGATGCATGCGCGCATTGAATCAGGCTACAACGAATGGATACCGACGCCGCTCAAGCACCAGCGTTACCTCATTGAGAAGATGCCTTCTGCGAAACTCGCTCAGATCATCGAGGAGCTGATGGTGCAACGACCAAAGGCAGTAAGCAGTAAGCAGTAAGCAAGCGTTGATGGGATGTCGTTGGGTGTCAAGCTTATATTTTATGTTTTAGCCGTCAAAATTCCAGGCTGCCTTCTGCTTTCCGCCTTCCAACTTCACTCTGTGTCTCCGTGCCTCTGTGGCAAACCTTCTACTCGTACCTAAGCGCGACCATTGGGTCTATCTTCGATGCGCGGCGGGCCGGGATGAAACAAGCAATAAACGCTACGACTCCAAGCAGCAACGGCATGAGGATAAAAATTGCGGGGTCAGTCGCCTCCACACCGTAGAGTAGGCTTGCCATCACACGCGTCAGCGCCAAAGCTCCAACCAAGCCAAGCACAATACCAACCAGGACGAGCAACATCCCTTGCCCGACCACCAACTTGAGGATGTCGCTTGCCTGTGCCCCCAGTGCCATCCTGATGCCCATCTCATGCGTGCGCTGCTTCACCAAAAAAGCGAGCACACCGTAGATGCCGACCGCTCCCATGACCAAAACAACGAGCGCAAAAACGCCCAACAGAAGGGTGCGAAACCGCGGCTGCGCGACCGACTCGCCGAGGAGTTGATCCATCGTCTTGACGTTGGACATCGGTTGATCATTGTCTAGCTCGCGCACCGCGCTGCCGACGGCGGCCGAGAAACTAAGCGGGTCAGTTGCCGTGCGCATCACAACAAACATCGCCGCCGCCGGGCTTTGCGCGTGCGCCGTGTACATCTCAAGTCCCGCTTCGCCGCTTAGCTCAATCTGCCGAACATCGTTAACTACTCCGACAATCTGGAGCCACTGGTCTTTCAATGGTGACTCCAGCATCAGACGTTTGCCGACGGGGTCTTGGTTCGGGAAAAACCGTCGCGCCAGTGTTTGATTAATGATAATCACTCCCGGAGCATCGCTCTTATCCTGCTCCGTGAAGTAACGGCCTTTGAGAAGCGAGATGCCCATCGCACGAAAATAGTCCGGGGTGACGGCGTTATGAAATGCCTGGGGGCGTTCACTTGCGATAACAACGGGTTGGCCCTCGACGATAAACCAAAACTTATTTCTTGCCAGTTTAGTGAGCGGAGCAAAAGTGATTGCGCCGACGGATTGCACTCCGGGAAGTGCGGCGAGGCGGTCGCTCAACCTTCGATAAAACTGCTCCTGCTGCTCGGGCTTCGGGTAGGTAGTGTTAGTCAGGGAGAAACGCATGGTAAGCACATTTTGTGAATCAAATCCTGGATCAACCTTTTGCAGACGCGAGAAACTCTTGATTGTCAGCCCGGCCCCGATTAACAGTACGACCGAGAGCGCCACTTCAATGACAACAAGCAGGTTACGCATACGGTTGGCGCTCCCTCCTTTGGTTGATCCGCGATCACCTTCCTTGAGGTTTTCGTTCAAGTTGGAACGTGAAGCTTGCAGCGCGGGCGCTAACCCGAAGATTATTCCTGTCAATAGCGAGATGAGCAGCGAGAACAGCAGTACACGACCATCAAGTCCGACATCTTTGAGACGCGGCACGTCGGTTGGGCCAAGCGCAACAAAAGTCTTGACGCTCACGTAGGCCAGCAGCAGACCAAGAACTCCCCCGAGGGCGGCAAGCAGCACGCTCTCAGTAAGCAGTTGACGGATGATACGCAGGCGACCTGCTCCGAGCGCCGCGCGAATAGCAATCTCTTTTTGTCTGGCGGCGGCACGCGCTAAAAGCAGGTTGGCAACATTGGCCGACGCAATCAGCAGCACGAAGCTAACGACTCCGACGAGCATCAGCAGAGTCGGGCGAGAGTTAGCCACGGTCTGTTCGTAGAGGGAAACGAGATTGACGCCGTAGCCGGTGTTTGAGTCCGGGTACTGCGTTTCGAGACGGCTGCCGATTGTGCTCATCTGGGACTGAGCTTCAGTGAGTGAAATATCTGGCTTCAGACGCGCGACCACTGTGATGAAGTGCATGTCACGCTTCTGCATCACCTGTGGAAAGCGCGTATCAACGATCGGGGCAGAAAGAGGAACCCACAGCTCCGCGTCTTCAGCGGGGAAATTAAAATCCGGGTGCATCACACCAATGACGACGAAGTTGCCGCCGCTTAGACTCATTGACTTTCCAATGACATTCGGATCAGAGCCAAAGCGCCGCTGCCACAAGCTGTGACTGAGCACCACAACTTGATCGTTACCAGGCTGGTCTTCTTCTGTGTTAAAGGTTCGGCCCAACTTGGGTTTGACGCCCAGCACGTTGAAGAAACTGGCTGACGCGATGACACTTCGCAGCCGCTCGGGTTGGTCAACACCCGTAAGGTTGAAAGTCCAGTATGAGAATGCCGCGCTATCTACGAAAACTTGATTCTGCTCGCGCCAGTCAGCGAAGTTGAGAAAGGAGACTTGATTTTGGTCACGCTTCTCTCTTCGATTATTCTCCCAGACCATCACCAGTTGATCCGGATCCTGGTAAGGTAGCGGGCGCAGCAGCACGGCGTTAACAACACTGAAGATCGCGCTATTTGCGCCGATCCCCAGGGCGAGAGTGATCATCGCCGCTGCGGTAAAGCCGGGATTCTTGAGCAGCATGCGAAGGGCGTAGCGTAGGTCGTGCAATAGAGTTGTCAACGGTGCACCTCCGATGCGGAATGCGGAAGGAGAAACAATATATTCGCTTTTTATTCATTCTTCCATATTTAAAACATGTACTACGATCATATAGGCCAAATAGCGGAGACTGAAATCACATTCCGGCTCTACGATTTGATTCCAGTTTCAACCCATTTACACAGAAGTGACAGGTAAACAGTGACTCGGAACAAGCAAGATAAGTACGAAGGCGGCACAGGAACCGGGCCGGTGATTGAGCAAGGATGGGCAGCTCAGTTTGGCAGAGCGATGCGCCGATTACTGATGGGCGGTGTGTCCGTTGTTGCTGGCTATCCGCTGCAACTCCTTTTGCCGCTCTTCGTCGCTCACCCGCTCCACGCCGTCCGTCATCCAGCAGTCTTTATATTCACCACCATTCTGCTTCGACATGGTGAATTTGTAGTCTATCTGTTCGCCATCGGCGGAAGTAACCGTGACACGCTGTTGCGCAACGTCATCTTCGACGACAATCGGCGCACGCTTGACGCTCTTGTGGTTAAGCAGCGGACGGTAGAGCGGGTTTTTAACGAGTTGGATAAACCGTTCGATGGGGCCGGTGGCCGCGCGGTTCTCGGGCGAAGCAAACCGGAAGGCCGTTCTGATGCCGCTGTTCGGAGCGGGAATATCGTTCTTCTGCAACGCTTCGAGCTGCAAGCCGATGACTTCATCCGGTTTCAACTTCGGGTTCGGCGAAGCGGATTCGGCCGGTGAGTTCTGCGTTTGGTCTGGTGAGTTCATGAAAGAAGCTTGTTGATCGTGATCCGTTGAACGACTTGCGCTCGATGAGTTGCGAGGCTGGCACACAACCGCAAGCAGCGCCGAGCAGTGAAAGATTATAAAGAGAAAAACCGGTGTCCTCATGTTTCGAAATCTTACCCGAATGATGAGCCGGTAGCCAGAACCAAGCTTAGAGCGTCCACATCGAGACACACAACATTCATACCTTCATGGGGGCAGTGGTGCTCGTGCGGGCTCCATGTTTCTGTGTGCTGTGTGTTAAATATTTATGTAACTTAACACTCAACTGAGTTCTCAATGGAAATCGCAGAAGCGCGGGATGCCACTCGTCAACTGGGGAAGCCGATGAACAGAAATCATCTTGCTGACTTTGTGCGTCATCGCCGGCTGCATAATCGATGCGTGCTCTTAGGCTGGCTGCTGATCGCACTTGCGCTCGTCGGTTGTAAACGCTCCGGGCCGTCGTCCTCAAACGTTGAGGCGGGAGCGGAAGGAGAGCTGCTGGTATCGGCGGCCGCGTCGCTCAGAGATGCTCTTCAGGAGATTAATCGGTTGTACGAGGAGCGCAC
>JACCTF010000594.1 GCA_013812565.1 Pyrinomonadaceae bacterium
CCGCGTCAACATCACCCCAGCGGACGCGCTCTTGAATACGGTACTTCCACGTTTCGTTGAAAGGTTCGTTACCCTTTACAGTTCGAATGTATTTATAAAATCGGTTAGCGCTCGGTTGAACTCTACGGGTCGTTCGATGTTGGAGAGGTGCCCGGCTCCTTCGATGATTTCTAAATGAGAATTTGGAATCTTGCGGTGCATAAGTTCAGCGTCACCGGGTGGTGTTACAGAGTCTTCGCTTCCGACGATAATGAGCGTCGGTGAAGCAATCTCTGAAAGGAGATCAGATTGATCACGTCGCGCAGCCATACCACCAAGCGCCGCCGCGGCTCCCTCCGGTTTCGTTCCCACGATCATCTCACGAACACGCGTCACGGTTTCAAAATCTTTCGCGAGCGTTGCGGGCGCGAGAAGTTTCGGCAGCATCGCATCAGCGATTGTATCTATGCCTTGTTGTAAAGCGCGCTCCCGCATCACTTCGCGGTTGCGGCGCGCTTCTTCAGAATCGGCTTGCGGGCGTGTGTCGGCAAGCACGAGGGCACGCACACGATTGGGAAATAAGCGGTAAAAAGCGAAGGCCACGTAACCGCCCAGCGAGAGGCCACCGAGCACAATCTGCTCAATCTTTAGGTGATCGAGTAATCGTGCTACATCACCGGCCATCTCTTCCATCGTCGCTTGAGCGGAAGAAACTACTGTCTCGCCATGCCCACGAAGGTCAGGCATGATGACGCGATGGGCTACACTCAACTCCTGCATTTGATCACGCCACATCGAGCGATTGAGTGGGAATCCGTGAAGCAACACAACGGCGCTTCCCTGACCCACCTCTGTATAACCAATCTCAATGCCAGACAACCGCACAACACTCATTTTTAATTCCTTAATCGAAGCTGAAAAATCCGGTGGTGACTGCCGCCGATAGCAGCATTAGCATGCAGAATTAATATAGGTCAAATGCGTGACGCGCAAGTTTGCATTAAGAGCTTGAACAAACATCTGAACATCTCGGTACCACAATCTTCGCGTTAAGTTCTACGATAGTCGCTTCACGTCCAGTGCCTTTTGATAAATTGATTCGGTTGCCGTGACCATACGGTTCAAACTCCACTGCTTGCGAGCGGCAGCGCGTGCAAGTGTGCCAAGTCGTTTTCGTTCCTCTTCATCTTCAAGCAACGCGTTGATGGCCGCTGCCATTGCGCCCGCATCACCTATAGGCACGAGCCTTCCTGTCTCCCCATCATCGATAACCTCGCGCGCGCCGTCTGTTGCATTTGCTACGACGGCGACGCCGCTCGCCATTGCTTCGACGATTGATAATCCGAACGCTTCAGTGTGCGAGGCAGAGACGAATACGTCGAGCGACGAAAGCAGCGGTGCGACATCTTCGAGATGGCCGATTAGATGTACGCGCTCGCGCAAGTTTAGTTGAGCGATGAGATGTTCAAGACGCGCGCGATTTACGGCTGTCGGCGACACATCGCTTCCCGCGATAATGAATTCTGTATCCGGGCGTTGCTCTGCAAGATTGGCCGCTGCGCGAACGAAGTCTTCATGTCCCTTGACCTGACTGATTTCTCCCAGGCATCCAACGAGGAAGCGCGCCGCAAGATGTAAACTTCGACGATAAGCATCGCGATCAAACCCACTTACCGCAAGGTCAAAGCTTTGGACATTGATGCCGTTATGAATGACGCAAATCTTATGTGCCGGGAAGATCTGCTGCGCGCGTAAGCTCGCTGCGACCGCGTTCGATACAGCGATAACACGATGGACGTTGGAGAGTGTAAAGCGGTGCCATCTGCCGAGAGGAAAGAGCACGTGGCGTGTCAGGATTAAACGCGGGTATGAAGCGAGTTTTGCCGCAAGTGCCGCCAGCGGATAGTCGCGCGCGCGATGTGCATGCACAATCTCGATCTGGTGTTTACGCGCAAAGCGCGCAAGTTTGATCGCGCTTGCAACATCGACCGCACCACGCATACGCAACGTCAAAAGATTTTGCGCAGGTAGCGGTGCTAACTTTTGGTGAAGTGGAGAATCTGGAACAAGCGCGACATAAACATCATGACCCTGTTCGACGAGAGCGTTTGCCAAATCAACTAAGTGCCTTTCGCCCCCGCCGAACGCGCGCGCCGAACTGATGTGCAAGATTCTCACAGGAGTTTACGACCAGAGAGATCGTAACAAAGCGGCGAGATGAGAATAGAAGTTACCCCATCATTTACGTGCAGCATCAGCAGCAGATTGCGCAAGTATCGATTCATCATAGCGTGCAAGTAGATCGGCTGGATCACGATAGATCGTAATGCATCCGGCATCGCGTAGTTCCTTCTCAGGAAAGCCGCCGCACAACACGCCGATAGTGCGCAAATCTATCTTGCCTGCTGCCTCCGCATCATAAGGCGTGTCTCCAATAACGATTACTTGATGCGCTCCGATGTCACCTAATTGGCTGAGCGCCGCCTCGAAAATGTCCGGGTGCGGTTTTGACTTCTCGGCATCGTCTGCCGATGTTTCACCTTCGATCAAGTCTTCGATGTTTGCGATCTTTTTATATGTGGCAAGTTCTTCCCCGACGGCGGAGGAAGCGAGCAGTATCTGTTTGCCGTCCTGCTTGATTCGCTCAAAAAGCTCGCGCACCTTCGGAAAACTTTTGACGCGCGAAAGATACTCGCGTTTGTAAAGTTCACCGCGAAACTCCTCAATCTCATCTTCTTTCTCGCGCAACTCTTCCTTTGAAAAGAAGACGGGCATCAACTGGTCAGCGCCCTTGCCGATTTGATGTCGAACCTTTTCATACGGCGCATCGTGACCAAAATGCTTGATCGTTTCGTGCCACGCCTTCGCATGAAAATCAACCGAGTCAACCAGCGTTCCGTCGATGTCAAAAATTACAGCCTTGATCATTAAATCCCCTTGTTGATTCCCAGAGTAGTAAACTTCGGCGCATATTACATTAACAAAGCGGCGATTGTCTTCTGAGCTTCACGGCGTGTCCGTTCAAGCAGGCCGTACATCTGCATGCAAAGCCACTTGCAAAATGCCGGCAGAAAGACAACAGCAAAAAAGGCCGGCGCTAATTCTAAACTTTCGCGCCGGCCTTTTATTTATGAGAGTGGCAGGTTAACGTTTGATACTGTCACCTATATCTTTAATCGCATCGCCGACTTTGCGTTTGGCTTCACCAAAACCTTCCTGAACCTTGCCGCCCGCGCGATCAGCCTGGCCTTCTGCTTCCATGTCACGATCATCAATCACCCTTCCAACATTCTCCTTCACGGCACCCTTCGCTTGATCAAACTTGCCTTCCACTTCGTCTCTGTTCGGTGTACTCATGACTAATCCTCCTAATATGTTTTACCTACAACCATACACTGTAAGCACGCTGCCTACTCTTTAGATATACCGGCGGGAGCAATCTGTGTGCCGGTATATTACTTGGTAGTGTAAACCAACGATCTATGGTGAGGTTTGATAGCAAAGTCGTCGGTTAAGAGCTTTAGCCGGTCTACGTTCGTGGTTGCTCGACTGTATGGATTTTCGTACGTTCGTTACACGTGCCTGCTTTGTCTTGAAACGAAAAGCTCATTACTAAAAAAAGAGGGCGGGCTGATTTCAACCCACCCTCTTGATAGTATTACGAACCGCAGTTCTCAAAAGGCCAGACGCACTCCAAGCTGTATCTGCAACGGCGCACCTGCGTTGTTGTTGAGCAGGTAGCTGCCGCTTGCATTGCGAATGCGTAGGAAATCCGGATTTGAAGGCTGAAGCACCTCGCCTGTCCTTTCATTAATGCCTGGATTGCCGTAGTTGGTCGCGGTTGTTCCGGCAAGCTGAATGTTATCGAACTTGAAGACGTTAAATACTTCGAATGAAGGGGTGAGAGCGTACCTCTCACCCCCGAAGCGAAGCGGTCGCTGGATGCGAATGTCTACGTTGTAGAACGGCGTGTTGCGGTTGGCGTTACGCAGAAGCGAAACACCCGGTGCGGTGTAAGGCCGGTCAGAGAAGTTACCTAAATCCTGATTTAGGTCGCCGGTTGTATTACCAACCAAGTATGTCCTGCCATCCGAAAGCGTCCTTTGGCTAGTTTGAATTACTGTTACTGCCGCCGCATATGCACCATTTCTGTCTGCAGATGGAGCAATAGTCACAAAATCATTAGGCGCGACGATGCCGCTAACGGACACGTCAATCGGCAGGCTTGAGAGAAGGCGGCCGGTGGTCGCTACCTCAAAGCCGAGAGGCGCATTAAGAACCGTATTGAAGACGAATTGGTGACGACGGTCGAGGCGCGAGAAGTTGTACTCCGGTTGAAGATCAAAAGAGTTATCGTACTCGGAGAAAGTGGCGTTGCGTTCGGTAGAATCATCGTCCAGGTTTTTAGAGAAAACGTAGAAGGCGTCGAACTGCCCGAACCTCCGCCGAAGTTGCGCACGCAGAGTTAAACCCCGGAAAAGCGAGCGCGCAGATGCTTCACGCACCTGCACATAACCGGAGTTGCCAAGTTGCGTGATCGGGCGTTGCTGCGCATCTCCCGGTCGTGTAGGGGGATTATTGCCAGCAGTGGAACCAAGCCCGAAGTAGGGGCGCTGGCTAAGATCACCAGCGCGGAGGCGTGGCACAGGCAAATCATAATCGCGATTACGATTGAGATTGACGGTGTTGACGTAATCGAAGTTCGCACCGACGGTCAAGCCGCTTGCAATCTCACGTTCGACGGCCACACCAAACTGTACCGAGCGTGGGCTCTTTAGGTCGTCGCCTGCGGTTACGAGTTGTAAACCGGAGAGCGGGTTGAAAGTTCTGCCGCTCGCCGTCGCGATGTTGGAATTGATTTGTTGAACCTGCTCGGCCGACAGAATCGGCAGAGCGTTCAGCGGAAAATTGTTGAGATTGACTCCAATGGAAAGAAACTGTTCATAGGTGGTATCCAAGTTCGCGGGAAGGC
>JACCTF010000598.1 GCA_013812565.1 Pyrinomonadaceae bacterium
TGACTCCTGACTCCTGACTCCTGCTTGTGACTCCTGTTCCCGGTAGTTCAATCGTGATCGTTGTGCCGTGACCTTCGCGGCTACGGGCGATGATAGTGCCTCCGTGATCGCGAACGATTTGAAAAACGATGGAAAGGCCGAGGCCTGTGCCGCCGGTGGTCGAAGAAGTGAACGGCTCAAAAAGGCGTTCAACCTGTTCGGGTGTCATGCCGCGTCCGGTGTCGGTGAACATGATGCGCAGCCGCCCGTGTGCGATCGGTCGAAGCTCGGCGCGCAGTTGGCCGCCATCCGGCATTGCTTGAAGGGCATTGCGCGCCAAGTTCCAGAAGACCTGGCGGAGCTGTTGAGCATCGGCTAATGCGTGTACGGGCGCGTCCGGAACATCTTCTTCAAGCAGGTGACCCGTGCGAATCTCCGGACTATGACGCAGCAGCGTGAATGTTTCGTAGAGCGCCTCGCGCAAATCCACTTCGCTGAGTGAGATGGCGGGCGGGCGGGTATATGTCAGGAAGTCTGTGATGATGCTGTTGAGCCGGTCGGACTCGCGCAGTACGATCTCCATCAACTCGGCTTGCGCGCCGTTGCCGTTCATCTCGCCGCGCAGCACCTGGATCGAGCCGCGCATCGAAGCGAGCGGATTGCGGATCTCATGCGCGATGCCCGCCGCGACGCGACCCACGGCCGCCAACCGATCTTGCCGTCGCGAAGTCTCTTCGAGCGCGCGAATATCGGTTAAATCTTGAAAGGTTATAACCAATCCGGTGGTTTCACCGCCTTCGGCAAAGAGCGGAAAAATGCTGAACCCGAGGTTTATGCGAAGGCCGTCGGCGGTCACGGAATCGACTTCAAAGCGCGGGCTGGTTTCCCCTTCTTCGGCCGCCCGCATCGAGGCTTTGATCTTGTCCGTGATGTTGCCGAAGAGGAGTGATGCGTGTTGCCACTTCACGTCCGCGGCCCGGTATCCGGTGATCTCTTCGGCAGCGGAGTTGAAGGTGCAGATGCGCTTAGCAAGGTCGGTGGTGACCACGCCAGAACGGATGGATTCGACAATGCGCTCGTGCAGCGCGCGCAGATTGACCAGCTCATGCGTCGCTTCGAGCAACTTTACGTCTGTCTGCTGACGGCGGGCGAGGCGTGCTGCTAACAAACCGACGACGAAAAACGCAATGTCGTTAAAGCCGACGGTCTGTATCAACTGCACCGACAGATCTGCGGCGACGACGCCTTCGTGATCGGGAGCCCACCCGAGCGCAACCAAAAGCATCGCGCACGTATAGCTCGCCGCGCAGCCGACCGAGGTGACGAGCGCGCCGCGTGCCCCGAGGTAGATGCTGGCGATCGAGATGATGACGATGTACAAGGCAACATACGGGGAATGAATATCGCCAGTGGCCCAGACAAGCCACGTCGTGAGTGAAACGTCAAAGAAGAATTGTGGTCCAATTTGAAGTTGCAGGGCCACAGCGGAGAGGCCGAGCACTGCAGCATAGAGTATCGAGAGCGCGACAACGATTGCCACACAGGGCAGCGTGCCGCTGAGCGAACCGACCCATAAGTTGCCAGGCCAGGCATCCTGCGCCCACAGCAACCCGGTGACGAGCAGCAGCAGCGCCGCGGCGAGTCGTCCACTGATGAGCCACCAAAGTCTTTGACGAAGTGCCTTGGCGCCCTGTTCCGCCTGATCGTTCGGCTGCGACATAACCTTCAACCACAGCGAAGACTGCACGCCGGTTGTGCGGTCGGCCCCGCGCGGGTAGATCTTCGGAGAAGACTGGAGATCAAACCAGACGCCCCGCGGCAAGCTCTGACCACGGCCGCGAGCTGTAATCCAGGATCGTTCGTAGTTTGAAAACGTAAACAGATTACTGGTGGGATAATCTGATGGGTGATTGCTTTCAGAAGCGGTTGGAACAACACGGCCAAAGAGTCGGTGACGCCTTCAACTTATTCGCAGTGTTTCGGCCAAACAACTCTTGCCTGCCAAATTCTGCCTCCGACAAGTAAGACGCATCTTTTCCGCGAGCGTTTGAAAGCATTGCGGGGCACCACCGAATATATCAGGCGTGGCGCATTCTCTCAAGTAACTTCAAGGTCGATTAGTTCTCCCGTTCTCCCGGGTATCAACCGCCGAGACTCCGGACACGCCAAGACCGTGACCAAAGATTGAGAAACCCTTAACGGCTTGGCGATTGGACTATCCTTTCCGTGTCGATGACTGAAGCTCACTGAGTGACTTTGATGGCCTAGTGCCCTTGCGACATTTTACCGACCAGCGTGAAGAGCGGCATGTACATCGCGATGACGACCCCGCCGATGGTGACGCCGAGGAAGCCGATCATCGCGGGTTCGATCAGCGTCAAGAGGTTGGCGACCGCCGCGTCAACTTCATCTTCGTAAAAGTCAGCGATCTTATTTAGCATGGTATCACGCGCGCCGGTCTGCTCGCCGATACCGATCATCTGCGCGACCATATTGGGGA
>JACCTF010000630.1 GCA_013812565.1 Pyrinomonadaceae bacterium
GCAGTGAACCTTATGAACCTTCCCGATCGTGCCGGCCTTCAACAATTCGTAAGCCTTCGCGACATGCGTCATACTCCGCTGCTGCGTGCCAACCTGGACCACTCGCTTGCTCTCGTTCTGAGCAGCAATGATCGCCTTGCCTTCGCTCAAATCGTGTGTCAAAGGCTTCTCGACGTATACGTCCTTGCCGGCGTCGCAGGCGAGAATAGCCGCCGGGGCGTGCCAGTGATCCGGGGTGGCTATCACCACGGCGTCCACCGACTTCTCATCAAGCACGCGACGCAGATCGCCGGCTGATTGCGGCTTCTTACCTGTTTTTTTCTCGACGTCGGCACACACCGACTCAAGCACCCTTTGATCAACATCACACAGGTAGGCGATATTTACGTCCGAAAGTGCGGCAAACGAGTTTATGAGCCCTTTACCTCTCCCGCGAATTCCGATAAAGGCAACATTTACCTTTTCGTTCGCTGAGGCGGCGCGGTTTTGAGCGATGACAGACTTTCCTATCACCGCTCCGGCAATTGCTGATTTGACAAAGTGGCGTCGGTTCACGAGTTCTATTCCTTTCTTTGGATTTCTACACTTTCAGGTCCGAACCGACATCATTGCCGAGCTTATAACAGCGCAGCTCACTGCAATGATCGGTGCTCATCAGTTTCCCTTGAAGGCGGTGAAGAGTTGGTCCGCGCCGAGAGACTCAACAGTTCCCGGATGTATGACTACGCGGTAGCGGAATGATAAATCCTTACCGGCCGGAATGGTGAGGCTCCCATCCCGCGATTTGTCGTTGTAAAAATCATGTTCGCCGAAAGGGTTGGCGGCGTTTAACCCATACCCCCGCGCGTGCCAGAAGGTCGGGTGCTTCGGGTTCTGTGGGTGGTCGAAGATGACGACCCCGGTTTTCTCTCCCTTGATGGTGGTGGAGTAATCGACCCACCGTGCCCGCTTGCCCCAAATGTTTTCGGTCCCTTTGAGTCCTTCCGAATTAGAAAGAGTGGCGCCCCGGTCCTGGCGGAATTCATCTGCAAAACGAAATCCGAGCAACCCCTCTTCGGTGTCACCCATCTTGAGCGACGTTCCCTGATCCGCCAGGATGGTCGCTTGTAAATCGATGATGTTGTTTTGACCGACGCGGCGAAATGTGTACTGCTCACGCAGTGTGCCGACAACCTTACTGTCGGGTGCGACCAGGTTGAAGTCGGTGGTGATCGTCCCCTCGTTTTTTCCGTTCGTTGTTTTGGGCTGCGCCTTTGAGACTATCCGTCCGACCGGGAGAGGCAGTTTGGCGTCCTTGGCCGGATCACCGCTTGCCTCACGCCAGAAGTCGATCCCGTTGATGTCCCCATGCGCAAACCAGAGCCCCCTGTGCCAGAAATGATCGTTGCTCTCGCCTTCGATCTTCTCCAGCGGAAAGCCCCGCGTGACGATTGTTCCGGAGCTGGCGCGAAGGGGATGGAGAAATGGCTTCGGCCATTTAGCGTCGTAGTATAAAGTGGTGAAAGGTTTGCCGGCTATCTCGACGTCAATTTTGTTCGGGCTCTGTTTGAAGGATACCTGCCCTTGTACCGATGCAGTCCCACCCCAGAGCATCAGCAGCGTAAATACCAAGACCAACCTTTTCGTCATACACTCTCCTCTTTAGCGCCTCTGCGGACATTCAACAATTAAACCTACGGCCAGTATGAATTTGAGGATTCAGCCGATGTTATGGGTCACACTTAACTGTGACGTCGCCGCGCGAACTTCGGCCAACGTATCCTTCGCCTTTTCGAATAGCATGACGTGCTCGCTGCCACAGCCGAGGAAACGCATACCGCGGTCAAGCCACGGCAACGCTATTTTAGCTGTGCGGCAATGTATACCCGGAACAACTCCGTACCGATTGCAGGCCGCCACTAAAGTGTCGACCGCTTCCAACAATTTAGGATGGTCGAATTCGCCGGGCACGCCTAAGGAGATCGATAGATCGGCCGGACCAACCATAGCCACATCAATGCCGGGAACGGAAAGCAACTCATCACACTTTTCTATGGAGAGGCCGGTTTCGAACTGCACGATGATCATTGTTTGAGTGTTAAGGTGTTCAATGATTTCCGGCATGCTCAACGGTTGGTAACCGAGTTGCGGTGCCATGAAGCCGAACCCACGGGTTCCGATTGGCGGATATTTGGTCCAACTGATCGCCTCTTCCAACAAGGTTGGGCTCTCGACGCGTGGAAAGATGATTCCCTGGGCTCCGACATCAAGCACACGAGTCACGAGAGAATAAAGCATCTCGCCGACGCGAACGAACGGCGTTATGCCGGATTCGTTGGACGCCATGACTAAGTCTTGAACCGTTTCTAAACTGAATCCACCGTGTTCTGAATCTATAAATAGATAGTCGAATCCGACTGCCGCTAAAAGTCTTGGGATCTCGGTCGAACGGTATTGCTGCAAAGCGCACCCGAAAACCGTTTCATTTTCCTGGAGGCGGGCCCTTGTTTGGTTGACATTCATAATTTAAGTCTCTTCTCGTTATATGCGTATCAAAGCAGTATAGCGTTAATTAAATCAGTATTTAATTTGAAAGTAAAGTAGGTTATTTGAAATTTATCTTGACAAATACTAACCACGGTTTTATTTTCCACTCTTCAGCATATTCGTAGTACATCTTCCGCCTTCGATTAAAAGCTGATATTTACCAGCTTTACTTACCGTAATTCCGATTGATGAGGAGTAAGTCTCATGTACCAAGGATGGCATTTCCGGGTTTTAATTTTTTGCATATGCATATTGTTGTTTTGTCCAACAAAAATTCAAGGGCAAGTTACGACTGCTACGATTTACGGCAATGTCACGGACGCCTCCGGGGCGCAGGTCCCGGCCGCCACAGTCACCATTGTCAATGAACAAACGGGAGCCACACAAACGGCAACAACCAACGAGACAGGTGAGTTTACTTTCGATTTTCTGCCGGTCGGACGCTACAGTCTTTCGATCAAAGCCAGCGGCTTCAAAGAACAAAACCAGCCCAACATCGAGCTGACTGGCGGCCAACGTCTTCGCCTGAGCTACGCTCTTGAGATTGGTGCTCTTACGGAGAAGGTCACTGTGACGGCTGACACGCCGCTCATCAATGCCGTCAACGCCGAGCAGTTGATCTCGCACAACACCACTGAGGTGCGCGAAATGCCGCTGGCCCGGCGTGATTGGACTAACCTTTTGAGCATCGGAACGGGCGTTGAGGTTAGGAGTTCTGGCGGCGGTACCGGCATTTCTCTGAACGGACTGCCTCCCGGCGGCTTCAGCCTCACCGTTGACGGCACGCAGGCCTCGGCCAGCTCAGAAGAGACTTCCCTTTCCTCGTTCGGCAACTTCAACCTCATCAAAGTCGTCAGCCTCGAAGCCATCTCTGAGGTCAACGTCAACAAAGGGATAATCCCGGCTGAGTACGCCAACACGCTTTCCGGCAATGTCGGTCTGATTACCAGAAGTGGAACTAATGAATACAGCGGGAGCCTCTTCGAGAACTACCAGGGCCGCGTGCTCAACGCCCGCAACCAGTTTCTGACGACCAGGCCGAACGAGGTCTTCAATCAGTTTGGTGGGTCTTTTGGCGGTCCAATTATCAGGAATAAACTCTTCTTTTTTACCGTGTATGAAGGCTACAGACAGCGCAGATTCGCGGCTATCAACAGTGATGTGCCGACGGCCGAATTTCGTGCGCGTGCCACCGCCGCCGTCCCCGCTTATCAGCAGTTCTTCGACACCTTACCCTTGCCGAACCAGCCTTATGCTGCGGGCGCACGAAACGGCGTCTTTATCGGTGCCGGATCACACCAAGCCAATGATGACCACCTGGTGTTTCGGGGTGATTACAACATCAATGACTCGAACCGCATCAGCAGCCGGTATACCCGGGGTAGACCCGACTCATTGAACCCGAGAGTTTCGCCGGTGAATTCTCGAACTTTCACGGGTCTCGACGACTCGTTTACGACCAGCTATTTTCGGACCGGAGCGAGCTTTAGCGCGGAGACCAGATTCGGCTTCAGCAGCAACGACGTCACCCGTCTGGATGAAATTTATAACTTAGGGATAGCAGGGATTGAGGGCTTCAACTTTACCTCCAACGCCGGGGAGATTTTAGCCAGTCGCGGAAAGAACTGGAGCATCGAAGAGATTTTCGCTCTTAACAGGGGACGACATTCGATCAAGTTCGGCGGTCTTCTACAATTTCAAAACCAAACCCGGGAAAACGCCGAAAACCCGCAAGTGCGCTACGGCAACGCTGCGGCATTGTTCGCAAACAACCCCAATCGCATTCAGCTAACCTTCGGTCTCAGACCCTACGTTCTTAAATATTGGAACAACGGCTACTTCATCCAAGACGATTTCAAGGTGAGACCCAATCTGGTGGTCAACTTAGGGCTTCGCTACGATTACTTTCCCGTCCCAACAGAGGAGAATGATCGCCTTTTCAATCGCGGTGAGCCATTTGGCTTAGGATCATTCCGACCAGCTGATAGTGTTTATGATGCCGACAAGAACAACTTCGCCCCACGCGTGGGCTTCGCATGGACGGTGGACAAATCTGCCCGTACAGTTGTAAGGAGTGGGTTCGGAGTTTTCTACACCAGATCTCCCATCAGAGGCTTTCTCAACCTCGTGCGAAATGCTGTGGACGAACCTTTCAGAGTGATTTTCAGTCTCGCCGAAGCTCGAGCGCTCCGCTTAAATTACCCGGTTACTAATGATAGGGTGCTCCCTCTAGTACGTAATCCCAATGCACCCTGGGTGGGAGACGCATTTAACACCAAGAACCCGACTCCATATAGCATGCAATGGGTACTAAGTCTGCAAAGGCAGTTAACTAACTCGATCTCGGTAGACACAGCTTACGTCGGCACACGAGGTGTCAAGTTGCGTTACAACCGAAGGATTAACTTGGTTGATAGACAGACAGGGCTACGCCCTTTCAGCGGATTTGGAGAATTCGCTTATTTTGATACATCAGAATCCACAACCTATCACGCTTGGCAAACAAACTTTCAGAAGCGTCTCACTCAAGGATTTCTCGTTAATGCTAATTACACTTGGTCCAGAGCCATTTCTTACGGTGAAGGGAATGTGTCCACTCTGGAGGAGCCGCAGGACGCGAATAACCTTCAACTGGAGAGAGGCCCTTCGCCTTACGACATCACACATCGCTTCGCCTCTGACTTCCTTTACGAGTTGCCTTTCGCGCGTTGGTGGAATGCGGACGGCTTAGGTAAGAGGCTCCTTTTCGCCGGGTGGCAAGTCAGCGGTATCTTCAGAGCCGAAACCGGTGCGCCATTCAACATCGCGATGCCTAATTCTCTCCCGGGTCAAAGAGTGGATTACGTCGGAGGGTCTGCCTACATCGACTCGTCTTCTGATGCTTTAAATTTTTTGAATAGATCGGCGTTTGCTCAAGTGCCGGTGATTGCCGCTAGCGGAGCGTCGGCCCGGCCTGGTACCTTGGGCAGAAACGCGCTGCGCTTGCCCGGCTATTGGAACATAGACTTGACCCTTGCTAAGAATTTCGCCTTGAACGAGCGACTGCGATTGCAATTGCGCGGCGACCTGTTCAACGCTTTCAACCACACCAGTTTCTCGTCAGTCAACACGACTATCACCAGTGGGAATTTTGGACGATTCACTGCCACAAGAGGCGCGCGGGTCGTGCAACTGAATATGAGATTTTCTTTCTGACAGAGTGTGCCTAAACCTTGCTCAAAGTGTCGACTTAATTGGCTGACACTTTGAGTATGAAAAGTGTGAAGATCACGATACAAAAGTGTTTACCTCAACCTTGATCTGAGCGAGTTGGTAGCGGATCAGTCAAGAAAATTCTCCTAAACTCTGGGCAGTCAGCACGGCTGCTCAAACTTGTTCATTTACTGGTTTCGTTTTGGCATTCACAAAGTCGAGAAGAAACATGTTCACACCGTGTAGATTGATGTCGAAATTTAAAAGTTGGCGACTTGGTAACTGTTTAGGATATCTCAGTTCAGTAATGGTCCTGATCCTGGTGGCTTATCTGAACCTCAACGCTAGCACTCAGACTAAGCGCGTCAGAGCAAAGAGACCACCCAACATCATTATTATTCTGGCTGATGACGTAGGTTGGAACGATGTGGGATACCACGGTTCTGAGATAAAGACGCCAAACATCGACCGTTTAGCAAGGGAGGGCGTCGAATTACACGACTTCTATGTCTATCCTAGCTGTTCGCCGACACGAGCGGCTTTAATGACCGGCCAAAACCCGGCCCGTTTCGGCATCCTTGGACCGATCTCAGGAAGGGATGAGCAGTCATTACCGAAGGACATAGACACTATTGCTGAACTGTTGCGGGGGCGCGGTTACGCGACGGCCATTATGGGGAAATGGCATCTCGGACA
>JACCTF010000651.1 GCA_013812565.1 Pyrinomonadaceae bacterium
ACAAGTCATTTGGAAGCTGAAACCTTGCCTCGCAGAGGCGACATCGGGTAGCCCAGCGCACCGCGCTGGGTATGAACACGAAGGAACAACAAGCCCTGTCAGGGCGGAATAAGAGGTCGGGGAAAGCTATGGCACAGTCACTATCTTCGATTCTCATCCACTTGGTTTTCAGCACGAAACTTCGTGAGCCTTTAATCAAGCCTGACATCGAACTAAACCTTCATGCTTATCTGTCTGTTGTCTTCCGCGCATGCCAATCTCCGTCGTTGCTTGTCGGCGGAACGCAGGATCACGTTCACGCGCTGTTTGTGCTTCACCGAACTTGGACGGTGGCGGCGGTTGTTGAAGAAGTGAAGAAAAGCTCCTCAAAATGGCTCAAGACCAACGGCAGAGAGTTACGCAATTTTCAATGGCAGTCAGGATACGGAGCGTTCTCAATCGGTCAATCGAACGTGCCAATGTTGAAGCGGTATATTTCGACGCAGCCGGCGCACCATCGCCGCCAAACGTTTCAAGATGAGTTTCGAGAGCTTTTGCGGAAGTACGAGGTTGGTTACGACGAGCGGTACGTGTGGGATTGATAGTATGCCGCCCTTTCAGGGCTAGATCAATTTGGTTAACCGTGACCCGGCGCGGTGCGTCGGGCTATTGAATCGCGCACCTTTGGCGCTTAAGACAGACTATTAAACAACTTCTTAGCTCCGAAGGAGCGGCATTCGATAGCCCAGCGCATCGCGCTGGGTAGGCGGTCAAAGAACCACCAGCCCTGAAAGGGCGGCATACATCATGCCGGGAAAGAACCTATGTTGCCCTCACAGGGCATGAAGTCAGAAGAAGTCACTGTCTTGGGAGGGTGCCCCAAGCTATTGAATCTCGCCCCTTCGGGGCTTTTCACCATAGTTTTGATGAACACGGACCTTCTACTTGCCGAGGTCCTTAAGCAGGCACTGCGCCGCGTTGTGGCCCGCCGCGCCGATGACTGAACCGGCCGGATGGCATCCGGCACTCGCCATGTAAAGCCCTTCAATGGGTGTCCGATATGGCACACGGTCAGCGAAGCCGAATGCGTTATCGACGTGGTGAATGTGTCCACGGGTGATGCCAAAGTGTTGCTCGATCTTTTGCGGGTGGAGTGGAAAAGTATCAACCACAAGGTCGGATGTGCCCGGCGCGAAGCGGTCGCAAATTGAAAGCAGGTGCCGGACGTAGCGTTCCTCCTCAGCTTCCCACGTCGTGCCTTGCAACTCGTAGGGAACCCACTGCACAAAGAGCGCCGAATTGTGATGCCCCTCCCTGTCCTGTAGCGTCGGGTCGATGGTCGTATGAATGTACCATTCAATAGTTGGAAACTCGGCGAGCCGACCGGCCTTAACATCCTCAAATCCCTCACGCAATAAACGGAGCACGTTTTGTTCATCCGGCAGCAAGTGAATCGTCGTTCCAAACTGCCCGCGATTCTCTGGCAGACATGTGAAACGAGGCAATCCTCGCAGGCACAAGTTTACTTTGAAGGTCGAACCATCTCGCCGGTAACCGTCGAGCCGCGCGTTGTAATCCGCTGGAAGACTCCCGCGTCCAACTAACTCCTGCACGCGAAACGGATCAGCGCCCGCCACAACCGCCCGGGCGCGCACCTCGCTTCCGTCATCTAGTAATACGCCGCGCGCCACGCCGCCATTAGAGCTGGCGTCAACCAGAATCTTTGTCACCTTGCGCCCGGTTTCGATGCGGGCACCGGCCCGGCGCGCGCCGTCGGCGATGCGCTCGGTGACCGTGCCCATGCCGCCACGAACAACCATCCATGTACCGTCACTGCCCGGCAAGCGGCACATATTGTGAACGAGAAAATTCATTCCCGTGCCCGGCGTGTCCCAGCTTCCAAACAACCCTGAAAACCCATCGGTGACGGCGTACATTGCCTGAACCAAATCGCTCTTGAATCCGAACCGTGCGAGATACTCGCTGATGGGCCTGCGGCACAGATCGATGAACGCTTGCCGCAGAGGTGGGTGCACGAACCGCTCGGCCGTCTCTTCGATAGAGAGCGGCTCCTGCAACCAGGTGGGAGCAATACAATCGCGCATCTGACTGATCTCTTGCTGCAAACGCTCGTCGGCTTTCCAATCCGTCTCACTGAAAAATTCGAGGAACTGCCCTTTCATCGCTTCGCGGTCGCTGCCGAAGAGGAGGTAACGTTCGCCCGTCGTGGGAAGGAAGAAGTGCGGGTCTCGTCGGCAGAGCGGAATGTCTACATCGAGTATGCGCAGCAGTTCGGGCGGCATCAGCCCGAGCAGGTACGCGCCCGTGGACGTTCCTAAGTTCGGCGCTTTGCGAAACGGGCGTTCAGTGCGGCACGCTCCGCCGACAACCGGCTTTTCTTCGAGCACTAAAACATCAAGCCCCCGGCGGGCAAGCAGCAACGCGGCGACAAGACCGTTGTGGCCTGCACCGCAGACGATTATGTCAACAGAGCGTACGTTCATTTCTCGATACCCTTCTTCACAGTCAAATCGATTCGCACAAGCTTGACACAAGTAGCACACCATTCACCAAGACATCACCGCCCGCTAAATGTTTGTCCTCTGACTAGCATACCTGCCATAATTCATTTCACAAAAAGTATTTGGACTTAGACAAATCTTTGCCGGCCGCCTGTCAGCACAGACAGCGAACAGCGCGACCACACCGAAACCCTTGTTGAGATTGTTTGGAGAGAACGTTTATGAACATAAAAATTACCCGTAGTTTGTGTCTGCTCTTTTTGAGCGTTTTGTTCTTCGGTCAAATAACAACTCTTTCCGCCGGTGATGAAGATGGCTTCAAAAGTCTCTTCAACGGTAGAGACTTAACCGGGTGGGAAGGCAACCCCGTGTTCTGGTCAGTCAAGGACGGGGTCATCTCCGGCCAGACCACCCCGCAGAATCCGGCTAAGGGAAACACCTTCCTCATTTGGAAGGGCGGCCCGGTGGACGATTTCGAGCTGCGCCTTTCCTACAAAATTTCACCCAACAACACGACTGGCTTTGCCAACTCCGGCATACAATATCGCAGCAAGATTGTTGACCCTGGCGGCTGGGTGGTGGGCGGTTATCAAGCCGACATCGAAGCGGGCAAGACTTTCACCGGGATCCTCTATGAAGAAAAGGGACGCGGAATACTCGCCAAGCGCGGTCAGCAGACGGTGATCAAAGAGGTCGATGGTAAAACCAAGGTCGAAGTAGTCGGTTCAACCGGAAACTCCGATGAAATTCAGTCAGCCATCAAGCCTGAAGATTGGAACGAGTATGTCATCATCGCCAAAGGCAACCACCTGACTCACACCATCAATGGCAGAAAGACCGTGGATGTTATTGATGAGCAGAAAAGCAAAGCTGCCGCATCCGGCGTTCTCGCCCTACAACTGCACGCGGGCGAGCCGATGACGGTTCAGTTCAGAGACATTCGCATGAAGCCGTTGAAGTCGGTGGAGCAGACGGGGACGAACTCTCCGGCTGGCGGAAAGAAAAAGATCGTGATGGTCGCGGGCACCCCCAGCCACGGCCCCGGCGACCACGAATTCAACGCCGGTGTGTTGTTGCTCAAGCAATCGCTCGACCAAGTGCCCGGCGTTGCTGCGACCGCGCATCTGAACGGTTGGCCGAAAGATGCAAATGCTTTCGATGGGGCGGATACGATCATGTTGTTCATGGATGGTGGAAAAAATCATCCGGTCGTCCGAGACGATCATCTGAAGATCATCGGCGACTTAATGAAAAAGGGAGTCG
>JACCTF010000702.1 GCA_013812565.1 Pyrinomonadaceae bacterium
GTCGTAAATTCGACTCGCCAGAGGTCGAACGCGCGCGGCAGTTCTCACCTTTCGAAATCGTCGATTCACAAAACGGAGACGCACGCGTCAGCGTACATGGGCGCGTCTATAGTCCACAGGAGATTTCCAGCATTGTGCTCGATCGTTTGAAGGCTTCAGCGGAAGACTTTCTTGGTGAAGCGGTGACGGAAGCCGTCGTTACTGTACCCGCTTATTTCGATGACATGCAGCGCCAAGCGACCAAAGATGCCGGACAGCTTGCCGGCCTCCAAATCAAACGTATTATCAATGAGCCGACGGCGGCCGCGCTTGCCTACGGACTGGGCCGCTCGTCATCTGAACGCGTCGCCGTCTACGATCTCGGCGGGGGTACGTTCGACATCTCGATCCTAGAGGTGAACGACGGTGTGCTAGAAGTGCTGTCCACTTCGGGCAATACCTTCCTCGGCGGCGAAGATTTCGATGAACGCATCGTTAACTGGATGATCGAGCAATTCCAACTTGAAACTAATATCGACCTTCGCGCAGATCGACTCGCCTTGCAGCGTTTGAAGGAAGCGGCCGAACGCGCCAAGTGTGAACTGTCGTCGCTTACAGAAGCTAACATCAATCTACCCTTTATCGCCGCCGATGCCTCCGGCCCGAAGCACTTCAGCAAAGCTTTAACGCGCGATCAGTTCGAACTGCTTGTTAGCGACCTCGTCGAACAAACCATCGAGCCTTGTCAGAAAGCCTTGTGGGATTCCAAGTTGAAACCGAGCGACATCGACAAAGTGTTGTTAGTAGGCGGGCAAACGCGCACGCCTATCATCATGCGCGCGGTACAGGAAATCTTTGGCCGCGATCCTTCGGCAGAGATCAACCCGGATGAAGTTGTCGCGATGGGAGCGGCCGTTCAGGGCGGTGTGTTGACGGGCGATGTTAAAGACATTGTGCTGCTTGATGTGCTGCCGCTAAGTTTAGGTGTGGAGACGCGCGGCGGGTTGTTTACACGAATTGTTGAGCGCAACTCGACCATCCCTCTGCGTAACAGTTTGACCTTTACAACCGTTGTCGATAATCAGTCATCTGTTGATATTCACGTTTTGCAGGGTGAGCGCGAAGTTGCCAAAGGCAATCGTTCACTCGGGAAGTTTGAGTTCATCGAGTTGCCACAAGCGCCGCGTGGTGCGACGCAAATTGAAGTCGCCTTTGAGGTAGACGTCAACGGTATTCTTTCCGTTTCAGCGCAGGACAAGGCGACCGGGCGGCAGCAGCAGATGAACCTCACGCCATCCTCGGGTTTATCAACCGACGAGATCGAACGCTTATTAGCAGAGGCGGCCACGGCGGCGGAGACGGATCTTCGCATCAAAGAAGTGATCGCATTACAAAACAAACTTAAAAGCTTGATGCGAAATACTGAGCGGACGTTTAAAGAGTTCGGCGACTCGCTCTCGGCGAGCGAGCGTGAGGAAGGCGAGCGTACCCTCAAGGAGAGCAACGCAGTTCTGCAATCAGAGGACGAAGCCGAGGTTAAACAGGCGCTCGCTCACATCCAACTGCTTGCTGAGCGCTTAACGCTCGCAATGTTAAACCCCGGCGGCAATGTATAATGCATGACCTTGAAAGCGCCTCCGCAGCAAGTCGCGACCAGCCATTACCAGTCATCGAGCTTGCCTTACTGCTTTCAAATCTCTATGATTTTTCATCCGTAACTTCACCAAATTATCAATGAGCAAACGCGATTACTACGAAGTTTTAAGCATCAGTCGAAACGCCTCCGAGCAGGAGATCAAAAGTGCCTATCGTCGTCTCGCCGTGCGTTACCATCCGGATAAAAACCCGGGCAACACCGAAGCCGAAGATAAGTTCAAGGAAGCCGCCGAAGCTTACTCCGTGCTTTCCGATGCGGAGCAGCGCGCGCGTTATGACCGCTATGGTCATGCAGGTGTATCAAGCGGCGCGGCCGCCGGTTGGGGCGCATCCGGGTTCGGCAATATTGAAGACATTCTCGGCGACATATTCGGGTTTGGCGATGCGTTCGGTGCGCGCTCGGGCGGCACGCGGCGCTCGGCAGCGCAACGTGGCGCCGACCTCCGTTATGATTTAGAAGTTTCGCTTGAAGAAGCTGCAAAGGGGATGACCGCCCAACTGCGCATCCCGCGGCTTGAGACCTGCGACACCTGAAAGGGATCGGGCGCGGCGGCAGGCACGCAGCCTGAAACTTGTTCCACCTGCAGCGGCGCGGGCCAGGTGCGTTACCAGCAAGGCTTCTTCTCCGTTGCGCGCACATGCGGCACATGCCGCGGCACCGGGCGGATCATCAAAACTCCGTGCGAGACGTGTCGCGGCGCCGGACGAGTCGAGCGTGAAAAAACGCTGGAGGTTAAAGTTCCGGCGGGCGTCGAGACTGGATCGCGTTTGCGCATCGCTTCGGAGGGCGAAGGTGGGGCCGTCGGCGGCGCACCCGGCGACCTCTACGTTGTCCTCCACGTCAAGGAACACGAGCAGTTCGAGCGGCAGGGAAGCAATCTTTACGCCGCCGTGCCCATCACCTTTACGCAAGCCGCCCTCGGCGCAGAGATCACCGTCAAAACCCTTGATGGCGATCAACAATTAAAAGTTCCTACGGGCACACAAACCGGCACCGTGTTTCGTTTGAAGAGCCAGGGCATGCCGGTGCTCGGCGGTAGAGGTCGCGGCGACCTTTTTGTCTCGGCAACCGTCATTACGCCCGCTACGTTGACGCGCGAACAGCGACGTTTGCTCGAACAGCTAGCCGAAGTTGAAGACGGAGTTGAAGAGAAAGGCTTGCTCGATAAGATGCGCAACATCTTCGGCTGAGTAGACAAGATTGCGGAATGCGGATTTCGGAGTGCGGATTATAGAGAGCGTTCTTCAATCCGCATTCCGCAATCGGCATGCCCAGCTTAAGCAGGCGGTACTGACAAGAATGTTCTGCGTGACTCAAAGTTTGTAATGAACTTTTCTTTGACGCAGCAGCTCATCTTCAACCTCGTAGTTCTGCAAGCGAAGCGTTGCGTTAACGTTAAGGTCGAGTCCAGCACGCTCACCCGCTTGAAGTTTGGCGGTTCCAGCAGCCGCAATCATCGCCGCGTTATCGGTTGAAAGATGAAGCGAAGGAAAGTAAAGGGGGACCCCTAATCGATCCGCTACATCACTGGCGGCTGTCCTTAGCGCCCCGTTACAGGCCACGCCGCCGGCGACAATCAATGTGAGAGGAGGATGCGCCACGGCTTGCCGTTCCATCGTGCCGACGAGCGAACGTACGACTACGTCCTGGAAACTAGCCGCTAAATCTTTTACCGCTTGCGAAGGCTCTGCGCCAGTTACCACCGGCTTTATTCCTTGTTCGCGAACATACTTCGACACGGCTGTCTTCAATCCGCTAAAGCTGAAATCAGGTCGTCCGTCACCCATCCGCGGCACACTGAAACGGACCGCGCGCGGATCACCTTCGCGGGCCAACCTTTCAATCACCGGGCCACCCGGATAGCCAAGACCGAGCATCTTCGCCACCTTATCAAACGCTTCACCCGCCGCATCGTCGCGCGTGCGCGCCACCACTTTGTACTGACCCGGCTGCGGCACAAGGAAGAGGTTTGTGTGTCCGCCGGAGACGATCAAGGCAAGAGCTGGATACCGAACCGGCGGATTATCAAACACAACCGAGTAGATGTGGCCTTCGATGTGATTGACACCAACCAGCGGTTTGTCGAGCGCATAAGCCATTGCCTTCGCATAAGAGGCGCCGACCAATAGCGAGCCGACGAGTCCCGGCCCGATAGTGACAGCGATGCCATCCACAGCTTCAGCGGAAACTTCGGCACGCGCCAGAGCTTCTTTGACGACCGGCACAATCCGATCCAAATGTTCACGCGAGGCAATTTCCGGCACTACCCCGCCGAAGCGCTGATGCGTTTCCACCTGCGACGAAATCACCGACGACACCAGTTCGCGCCCGTCGCGCACCACCGCCGCCGCAGTTTCATCGCATGAGCTTTCAATGCCAAGTACAAGCATAGATGTCAGGTGTCGGATGTCGGATGCTGAATGTTAGAAGCCAGGTACTGACATCTAACATTCAGCATCTGACATCTGCTCTTGGGGTTTGGTGATGGACGAAAACACAACGGATGCGATTGTTGTTCTGATGACTGCCGGGAGTCGGGAAGAGGCCGCGCGTCTGGCC
>JACCTF010000720.1 GCA_013812565.1 Pyrinomonadaceae bacterium
CTACTTCACACGGAAAACGATGAAAAGAGGGAACAGAAGCTGGTGTTTCATCCCAACGAAGCCGATGAAGTTCAGAGTTCAAGCTTTAGCTTGCTGCAAACGCAAACAAACACGCTGAAGCGTGAACTCTAAACATCAAGACTCTCTATTGTTGATCAGCAACGCGCGGCTCTGTTAGTCTCACGTTGTTTCTCATAAATTCTTGCGACGAAGGACGGAAAGCCTTTTGTACCCAACTGGCAATCTCTTTATTCCCGCCCCGCACGGCCGCCTGGAAGCGATTTTGAAGGAGCCTCGCAGTGGGGGAGGAACTCCGCGCGGCGCGGCGCTCGTACTTCACCCGCACCCGCTGCACGGCGGCACGATGCACACCAAAGTGGTCTTCCGCGCCGCCCGCGCGCTAAACGAGGCAGGACTCGTTGCCTTGCGCATTAACTTTCGCGGCGTCGGCCAAAGCACCGGAACGCATGATGAAGCACGCGGTGAACAAGATGATGCGCACGCCGCTCTGGATTACTTGGCGGGCACCTATCCCGATTTGCCGCTGACGCTGGCAGGCTTCTCTTTTGGCGCACGCGTCGGCCTTGCGGTCGGCGTCCGCGAAGCGCGCGTTGTTAATCTGATCGGCATCGGCACGCCCATTAATATGTACGACTTTTCGTTTCTGCAAACTTGCCGTAAACCTCTGCTGCTTGTTCACGGCGCACAGGATGAACATGGCGACGCCGAGCGGTTACGCACCCTCGCCGCGACCATTCCAGCCGAAGCGCACATTCAAGTCGAAATCATTCCCGATGCCGACCACTTCTTTGAAGGACACCTTGACGAGATGAGCAGCGCTATCAAACAGTGGGCAGTAGGCAGTAGGCAGTAGGCAGTAGGCAGTAAGAAGAAAGCAGCGGGCTTCTTTAACGGCTTGCTGCCTTCCGCGTTCTGCCTACTGTTCTTCGTACAGCTTGTCGATCACAGCGCGGTATTTTTCGTCGACGACGCGCCGTTTGACTTTGAGGGTCGGCGTAAGTTCGCCGCTCTCTGTGGTGAGTTCATGTTCAAGTAGGGCAAAGCGCTTGATGCGCTCGTATTGCGCTAGACTGTGAGTTAAAGAATCGATCTGCCTTTGGAAGAGATCGATGATGCGGGGGTGCTCGCAGAATTCATGCGGCGTGTGTGCATCAATGCTTTTGATTTCGGCGTAGGAACGAAGCTGCTCCCAGTCGGGCACAATCAGCGCCGCCGGAAAGCGCCGACCATCGCCGATTAAAACCACTTGACTGACAAAGCGTGATTGTTTGATGAGTTGCTCAATGGGTTGCGGCGCGATGTATTTCCCGCCCGAAGTTTTAAGCAGCTCTTTCTTGCGGTCGGTGATGCGCAAGTATCCATCTTTATCGAGTGCTCCAATGTCACCCGTCCGAAACCAACCATCTTCAGTAAAGACTTGGCTTGTCTCCCCGGGTTTGTTGTAGTAGCCGCGCATCACATTAGGGCCGCGCACCTCAATTTCGCCGTCCGCAGCGATGCGCACTTCGACGTCTTTGATCGGTCGCCCGACAGTCCCGACGCGATTTTCCTCCAAGGAACAAGCGGCAATCACCGGCGATGTCTCGGTTAAACCATAGCCTTGCAAAACTGGCAGCCCGGCCCCGGCAAAGATGAGTGCGATGTGTTCCGGCAACGCCGCGCCACCCGAGATAAAGAAGCGTATGCGTCTGCCGGTGCCCTCACGCCATTTGCTAAAGACAAGACGCGAGGCGATGCCGTGTTGGATCATTAAGCTGAGTGGAACCTTCTTATGACTAAGCGTGTGCTCGGCCCATGCACGACCTACTTCGACTGCCCACCCGAGCATCGCCGCTTTCGCTTTGCCTCCAGCGGCCGCGCGCTCCTTGATGCGCGCGTAGATCTTTTCGAATAGGCGCGGAACGCCGATCATAATCGTCGGCTGCACTTCGCGCAGGTTATCGCCAATCCGCTCCAGCGACTCAGCATAGTAAATCTTCATGCCGTGATAGATGTACATATACATCGCCGCACGTTCAAAGATGTGCGATAGCGGCAGCACGGAGAGCACCGTGTCCTGTTCAGAGAAATCAAGGTGGTTGGCCGATTCAATAACGTTGCTGATTAAGTTTGCGTGCGACAGCATCACGCCCTTCGGCTCACCCGTCGTACCCGAAGTGTAAATGATCGTGGCAAGATCATCGGGTTGGGCGACTCCGGATAAGTCATCAACCGAGTTTTGACTTTGTGTATCAGAGGATTCATTACGACGCGCTTCAAGTTCGGCCAGAGTGAGCGCGCCGAGTTCGCGTGCGCCCTGATCTTCAAAAAAGACAACGTGACGGAGGCAGGAGCAATCCCTGATCGCTTCGCGAATGCGTAGAAAGGCGGCTTGGTTTTGAATGAAAAGAAGGCGTGCGCCGGAATCGTTTAGGATATAGCACACCTGCTCGGGCGTCTGCGTCGTGTAGATCGGAACATTGATTGCGCCCGCAAGCATTGCTCCCGCATCGGCGATAGTCCAGGCCGGACAGTTTCCCGAAAGCACTGCGACGCGGTCGCCACGTCCCAGGCCAAGGGCATAAAGGCCGCGCGCCACACATCTCACGCGCGTCATAAACTCGTGTGAGGAGATAGCATGCCACGCTTCGTTCTGTTTGTAGTTAAGCAGATCAGGGCGATTGTGGAGTCGGAGGCTGCGCTCGAACATCTCAACGAGCGTCTGCGGCTGATCGCTTGCGGCCGACGCCGGTTCGAAAGCAGAGGGTGCTTCTGTCGTAGTGGTTGTCGGCGGCTGATGCATCGCTTTCACCTGACCAGTGCTCCGTTGAGGAGAACATCTAAAACATCATCGGCGAGCGGCGCGAGTTTATAACGGCGCTTCGAGAGAATCCAGTTTGTTGCCATCTCATCAAGCGCGCCGAACAGGATTTTAGCAAACAGTTTTGCATTTAACTCCGAACGAAACACGCCTGTTCGCTGTCCTTCCTCGAAGGTTTCGCGGATCAATTGCAAATACTCGGCAAGACCTGCTGCGGAGAACTCCTCCATAAACTTGGTCGAGCCGCGCAGTTCAACTTGAAAAACGATGGCGAGGTCACGATCTGCGCCCAGGCGTTCAAGGTGAAGCCGCGCGATCCGGAGAAGCTTCTCGCCCGGGTCAGCGATCTCCGCCAGTTGGCGGCGTCCTTCGCTGAGCGCCTCGCCCGCACTGCGTTCAAAGATCGAGTGAAGAATCTCTTCCTTGCTACGGAAGTAAAGATAGACTGTGCCGTCAGCGACGCCTGCGACGCGCGCCACGTCTGCCACTTTGGAATTGAAGTAACCACTCTGGGCAAAGACTCGCGTTGCCGCGCGTAAAATCGCTTCACGCTTATCGGCAACGATAGGTCGAGCTGTCGTGGAGACGGAACGGATAGAAGACATCGAAGCATCAACCTCACTGCATTAGATGTTCGTCGTCCCGCCTTCAGGCGGAAGG
>JACCTF010000733.1 GCA_013812565.1 Pyrinomonadaceae bacterium
GGATGATTGAGCGGCATGCGCGGTTCATCATTCAGCCCGAGCACGCGGTGTATCAGACGACTTCCTTGAGCGTTACCCGGAACAATGACTGGGCCGGAGACGCCGCCCTTCATCGCCAATGTTTTCGCATCAAGCCTTAACCCTGCGGCGGGCTGCCCACCCGTATGACACTGATAGCAGGAGGCCTTTAAGATCGGTTGAATGTCTTTCTCGAAATCGAGCGTCTGTCCGGCTGCCTTGCCATCCGCGGTTTGAGATTGGGCCGGTGGGGTGTTCTTAGATGCAACCGTTTCGCCTTCGGGCCACTCGGCACCTTCGTCGATCCAGGCGGCAAGCAGCCCCAACTGCTCCTTCGGCAACTGACCGCTTGGCGGCATCATCCTGCCGCCCTCGCCGTGTACGCGCTGTATCAACAAGCTGCCTTTGCTGTTGCCGGCAATGATCACCGGCCCACTCACCCCGCCCTTCAGCGCTCCCGCTTTCGTATCAAGCCGCAACTCTGCCTGGGCTTTCTCTCCAACGTGACAAGCATAGCAAGAGGCTGTAAGTATCGGCTGGATGTCACGTTTATAATCGACCTTCTTGGCACCTGCTTCTTGGGTTGTGGAGATTGATGCTTTGGGAGAACCACCATCGTTCAAGATCGCTACCGGATTACTCGAAGCATGAACATTTGTTTCAACTCTAGGGAGGTAATCAGCAGAGTAACTCATCAAGGGAATGAGTGCCCCAAGGCAACATATGAGTAACTTCAGTTTGATCATGAATGTCTCCTGCGTTATGAACCGGTTACGGCAATCTTAAAGTGCGTTACTAGAAGCGGATAGGCGATGAAATTACACCCGAACAGCTTTGTTTGCAACATAAACGGGATGTCTTACGGGCGTCTCTACAAATCTTGAAGCGGTTAAAAATAATAAGCCACCCGGCGGCTCATCAAGCTGTCGGGTGGCCTGGTTTCTGGTGCGAAGATCGGATTAGCCTTTCTTGGTCATCTGCTTCTGCTTTTCCACGGCGTCGGCAACCTTCTTTTCCTTCTCCTCTTGAGAGAGATTGGCAAATGCTTCTTGGCAGCCGGTGCAGCAAAAGTAAACCCTGTGTTTGCCAACCACGGCATTGCCTGTGCCCTTGCCTTTGACGACCGTGCCTGTAATCGGGCAGACCTTTACTTCGGTTAGCGTCGCGGCTGCCTGGGCTTTTTGCCTTTTCCTCGCAGGTGGTGTGCCGGCGAAGGCTACGGTAGCAGCAAGGCTGGCGGTGGCGATGATCAAAACAAGAATTGTCTTCAATGGTGTCGTCTCCTTAAATGTAATGATTATGGGTGATGCGTTCATGAGAACTGTATGTTGTTCTATGTCTATTCTACCGCTGAGTCAAACGCCTGTTCAATACAGCCGATTCGATATAGGGAAATCCCCATGTGTCGGGATCAAACGCACGCTGCATCTCCTCGATGCCCATCATGGTCTTGAATGTGATTTACTGCAAGCTCAGCTCTTGATCTGTTCAGCTTTCTGCGCCAGTTTATCAGCCTCTCGCTGCAGCTTGTCCGCTCTCTGGCGGGCTTCATTCCTCTTCGCGTTTATAACCTCGAATGATTCGTTGCCGAGCAACGCTCCCGCCTGTTCACGCAAAACATCCATCACCTCGGCGCTCTTGCGGTCATGCTGCGCGATGATCGATAGATACTGCTTGTATTTATCGCCCACTTTCAGCTTACCGGCTTGATCAGCTTTGTCCGCCGCGGCGCGGAACAGCTTCGCGCTTTCTTCAAAAATGGTCATCTCCTCGCGGGCAATCCGGTTGATCGTGTCCCTGTCCCGGATGAAATCCTTGTTCTTCAACTCCTGCTCTTTCGTGTTCAACTGGTCGGTTAATCCGCTCGCTTTATTTCTTAAGCCATTTATCTCCTCAAGTATTTTATTCACCTCACCGACTTCTTCGGCGTGGGCCAACCCCGCGTAGCGCGGATCTTCCGTAAGCTCATGTCTTTTAAGAAAGTCCCAAGCGTCCTTGTTAATTTTCGGGGCCAGGTCGTAATACCAGTGAGTGTGCCCTTTCATAACCGTCAGTTCGATTGGAAAGCCGCGCTCTTTCAAGACATCATTCGTTCGCTTCACCGACGTTAACGGAAAGAAGTTATCATTGTCGCCGACGAAGATAGCCAGTGGCATTTTGCGCTTAGCATAATCGATGACGGCAAAGTCCGCCTCTGCTCTCCATGAACCGGCGTGAATTGAGGTGGCGGCAAAATACTCCGATTCGATCATCGCCAAGTTCAGGGCGAAGACCGCTCCGGCCGAGTGACCGAACAGGTAAACTCGTCGTGGATTGATCGGATACTTTGCTTTGCACATCTCGACGAGTTCGCGGAGAAAGTCCGGCCCGTCTTCGGGTATTCGCCAGCCTGACGCGTTTTGCGCATCCGGCCCGACGATGATGATCCCTTCCTTCGTCGCCAAGTCTTTCCACTTCTCGACGAGTGACAGGCCGTTGCGGCCGGAACCATGAAGCATCACGATGAGGGGAACGGAAGCCGCTGCCTTTATCGTGCTCGGCGCGAACAGATAGTATGTGCGCTTTTTGCCTTGTGAGATTAGCGTCTGCTTCTCGATCTTCTCTGAAACGGCGAAAGCTGCGGACGGCAGTAGCAACAAAATAAATAGGGATAAAGCGAGTGGCCTCATCATTGTGATCTCCGGTTAAAGCTCGACAGAATCGAATTTTTGTTCGTCACACCATCTTTTCACGTTTGTTTACACCCGGTGCGCATGTGGGTCGCCATCTACCTCACGACGATCACCACACCCGCCTTCTACTCTTTCATCAAATTACCTCCTTATACAAAATTACATCAAGGTGGATTCAGTGCAATCTGTCGGCCTTGCTAACTTTCCGTTATGATGCCGCATTTTCTGGTAATCTAACATT
>JACCTF010000743.1 GCA_013812565.1 Pyrinomonadaceae bacterium
AATACTATGTCGCCACTTACGAAGCGATGACAAACGCCAAGCGAATCTCTTCGATCCTCATCCGGCGAATGTGTCGGACGAGAAAACAGAGTGAGAGCGCAGACGCAAACTGACTACACATGAGCCGGAATGTTTAGGAGAGTGTCAATTCGTCTTATCGTGTGTGCGCTGATAGCGCTAGTTCTCGGCTTCTCTACATTACCAACACAGTCGAACCAGCGGCTAGCATCACAACGTAAGCCGAACGTCGTGTTCATTGCGGTTGATGATCTGCGCCCGCTGATCGGCACTTACGGCGCGCCAGTGATTCAGACTCCGAACATTGATCGGCTGGCGCGGCGCGGCACAACCTTCATGCGCGCTTACTGCCAGCAAGCGGTTTGTTCGCCGTCGCGCACGTCGCTCCTGACGGGGCGGCGTCCGGATACGACGAAGGTCTATGATCTGCAAACGCACTTTCGGCGGACGATCCCGGATGTCGTGACCCTGCGACAGCACTTCAAGCAGAACGGCTACCACACACAGTCGTTCGGCAAGATTTATCACGGCGGGCTTGATGACGAAGCATCGTGGAGCGTGCCGTGATACTCATCCGGCATACCCAAAGAGGCACACCAAAGACAAGCTCCTTCCAAACTAAATCAAGAAGAATCTGTTGATCTAATCGAGGATGATCTAACGGTTGATGAGACGCTTGCGGCATTGCCGCCGCAAGCCGTCAAAGTGTCTTACGCCTCCGGCACGGCGCAAAGGCAACAACCCATTCAGAGAGGTCCGGCTTGGGCAGCGCCGGACGTGCCCGACAATGCTTTAGGTGACGGGCAAGTTGCGGACAAAGCCATTGAAGCGATGCAGCAGGTCAAGGACAATGCGTTCTTCCTCGCCGTCGGCTTCCGCAAGCCGCACCTTTCCTTTGTCGCGCCGAAGAAGTATTACGATCTCTATCCGCTGGAGCAGATGCAACTGGCCACCGCATCGGTGACGATGGAAATCAAGTCGGGTGAGACTTCAACCGCATAGATTTCTTCGAGGTGCGCTTGTCTCTGGCAGCAACTCATGCCGCGTGCGTACATGGAAATTATCAAATCGTCGAAGCCATCGAAGCGACGTTGACCCTTTTTCACAAGCTGCGGCTCGAAGTCCGACCTGCGGTCGCGTCGGACTTCAACCTCGACCGTGCCACGCTTGCCGGTGATGGTCTTCTTGGATTTACCGTTGCGTGAGTTGCCTGAGACGCTCGCCCGCCGTATCGTGTGGCGGGTAACCAAGATGATGGGTCATCTCACCTTCGAGGGCGCGTTCAATGAGAGCTTTCGTAAGTTGTTGTAGCAACCCGTTGTTGCCTAACATATCTTCCGGCGTTTTGTAGTCTTTCATTAACTCGTCTAGGACTTGAGGTGTAATCGGCATAAACATTATCTCCTTTGCGGCAAGCCTTTAAAGCTTGCGCTCTGTTATGCCACTTACACAATTATTCTGACGCTCCCGAGAATCAAACAAAATGGAGGCGCATCAATGCCAGCAAAGTCTTCGAGGTTCAGCACAATCATCTTGCTACTAGCCCTTGCGTTTACGCTGCCTAGTGGAGTCGTAAACTCACAGTCACCAACCAAACAATCGTTACCCAAAACAAACGTGCTCTTTATCGCTGTTGATGATCTCAACAACGATCTTGGTGGCTACGGGCATCCACTCGTTAAATCTCCTAACATTGATCGATTAGCTCTGCGCGGCGTCAAATTTGACCGCGCTTATTGCCAATTCCCTTTGTGCAGCCCAAGTCGCACTTCGCTGATGACCGGTCTACGACCTGACACGACTCGCGTCTACGACCTAAGAAAGCATTTCCGCACAACGCTGCCTGACGTAGTCACGCTGCCACAGCTTTTTCAGCGCCACGGCTACTTCGCGGCGCGTGTTGGCAAGATTTATCACTACGGCAATCCCGGCGACATCGGAACTGACGGACTTGATGACCCGCCGTCCTGGAACGCTGTTGTAAATCCGAGGGGCATTGATAAAGACGAAGAAAAGGTTTTGACCAACCACACGCCGAAACGCGGTCTTGGCAGTTCACTCTCCTTATATGCTTCTCCTGCCCCTGACGAACAACATACTGACGGAAAAGTGGCAACCGAAACAATCAAGTTACTCGAACAAAACCGCGACAAGGCGTTCTTCATCGCCGCCGGATTCTACCGCCCACACTGTCCCTATATCGCGCCGAAGAAATACTTTGATCTGTACCCGCTGGAGAAGATCGCTGCACCGAGGTTTTCAGCAAACGAAATGACCCGCATACCTCAGGCGGCGCTCTGGATGACGCCTGCACATTTTGGAGTGAGCCAGCAGGCGCAACGTGAATCGATCCAGGCTTACTACGCATCGATCAGCTTTCTCGATGCTCAGGTGGGTAAACTGCTTGATGCGCTCGACCGGCTAAAGCTAAGTGACAACACGATCATCGTCTTCTGGAGTGACCACGGCTATCTCCTTGGTGAGCACGGGCAATGGATGAAGCAAACCTTATTTGAAGGTTCGGCGCGCGCGCCTTTGATTGTTGCCGGGGCGGGCGTCTCAGCTAAAGGCAAAGCTTCAGGTCGCACCGTAGAAGCGTTAGATTTGTACCCGACGCTTGCTGATCTATGCGGGTTGAGCGCGCCTGATGGGCTGGCGGGTCGCAGCCTGCGTCCGCTGCTTGGCAATCCGCGCGCGCGGTGGACTAAGCCAGCATACACACAGGTTCAGCGCGGCGGCGGGGCGAATCCTTACATGGGCTACAGCGTGCGAACTGAGCGCTACCGCTATACGGAATGGGACGAAGGACGCCGGGGTGTCGAGTTGTATGACTATGATGCTGATGCTCAAGAACATCGCAACTTAGTTGATGATCCGAAGTATAAGCAGCAGATTGCGAAGATGAAGGCGCTGTTGCAAGTTGGCAAAGGGTCAATCTCGGATCAATTCAAAACAACTCCGAAAGTATCGGCCCTTAACAAGCAGGAAAGGTAAAGACGTTGGTGAAGAATGCAGTCAAGAGTGGTCGCTTTGTTCTACTCACCTTCACGGTCATCGCCGCCGCCGGAGTAGGGCTGCCAGCCACCTCTCAAACGCGCTCGCGTCGTCCCAATGTATTGCTATTTATCAGGGACGATCAGGGCTACGGTGATCTTGGATTGCATGGCAACGAGAAGCTTAGGACGCCCAACCTTGATCGTCTCGGACGTGAGAGCGCTGCGGTTGACGCAATTCCACGTCAGTCCGATCTGCGCCCCAACGCGAGCTATATAGTGCATCCGGCAAATTCACATAGCTTTGGTTGACCTGACTTCAAACGATTTTGGCTGGAAAGAACGCCGCTATGATTCTCGATAATGCGTAACGGACTTGGCATTTGCACCGCTTAGTTGCCCTTTCTAAGAAAAACGAAGGATGAAATGAACAAACCACAAACGTCAAATATCTCGGGTAAACGTCGGCGCATGTACCGCTTCGTGCTACCGATCCTCTTGATCCTGTCCGCCGCAGGAACCGCATCCGCACAAACGGCGCAAGTCACCGGCATCGTCACCGATACAGCTTCGGCGGCTGTTCCTAACGCCGAAGTGACCGTCACTAACATCGGCACAGGTATCAATCGAAAAGTTGTGACGAACGAAGAGGGCACCTACACGATCCCGTTCCTGCGACCCGACATCTACCGCATCACGGTGCGAGCGACCGGCTTCGGCCCCGTCACCCGCGAAGGCGTATCGCTGTCCGT
>JACCTF010000766.1 GCA_013812565.1 Pyrinomonadaceae bacterium
GGCTTGAACAAGCTCATCCTCGCGTTGTGCATCATCGGCTGGGTCGGTTATGCACGCCTCATCCGCGGGCAGGTGCTGAAGGTGCGCGAGTATGACTTTGTGCAGGCCGCGCGGGCGCTTGGGGCGAGCAACGCACGGATTCTCTTTGTCCACGTTCTGCCGAATGCGATTCAGCCGCTCATTGTACAGGCAAGCCTCGGAATGGCTGGCGCAGTGTTGTCGGAAGCGGCACTATCATTTCTCGGGTTAGGCGTACCGCCGCCCTCGCCTTCGTGGGGCGTGATGTTGGAGGAAGCGCGCGATTTATCAACGTTGCAAGCTGCGCCCCATGCACTCATCTTCCCCGGCGTAGCGGTTGCGCTTACGGTGCTGGCCTTTAACTTCGTTGGCGACGGCCTGCGCGAATACCTTGATCCGCGTCAACGCAGCCGGTGATAAAGAGATGTCAAATGATAGATGTTAGTGACGGGCAGCTAACAGTTAACAGACATCTGACATATATCATCTGCCCACTGTATATATGCTCGTTTTCTACTCACCGCGTTACTACGCTGACATTGGCGAAAACCACATCTTCCCGATGCGCAAGTTTGAACGGGTGCGTGAGCGTCTGCTGCGCGAAGGCACGCTGCGCCCTGAACAAATCGTCGAGCCGCAGCCCGCTTCCGTGCCTGAACTGTTGCTCGTTCACACAGAGGATTACATTACACGTCTGCGCGCCGGGACGCTGACGGCGCGTGAGCTTCGACGTTTGGGGCTTCCGTGGTCGAAGTCGCTTGTGCGCCGTTCATTCTTTGCTACCGGGGGAACGATTCAAGCGGCGCGTTCGGCGCTCGATGTGGGCACGGGGTCGAATCTTGCGGGCGGCACGCACCACGCCTTTGCGGATCGCGGCGAAGGCTTCTGCGTTCTGAACGATGTAGCCGTTGCGATCCGCGTGCTTCAGCGTGAGGGTTTGATCAAGCGTGCGGCAATTATTGATTGCGATGTTCATCAGGGCAACGGCACGGCGACGATCTTTGATGATGATCCGGATGTGTTTACTTTCTCGATGCACGGGGCGAAGAACTATCCGCTCTTCAAAGCTCGTTCAACGCTTGATGTCGAACTACCGGACGGGACGGCTGACGAAGCTTACCTCGAAACGCTTGGTCAACATCTACCCCGCATCTTCGCACACCAACCAGACATCATCTTTTACCTGGGCGGAGCCGATCCGTACTCAGGCGATAAACTCGGACGGCTCGCACTGTCGATTGCCGGTCTGCGGGCACGCGACGAACTTGTACTCAACGAGTGTCGCACACACGGTCTGCCTGTTGTCACCACGATGTCGGGCGGCTACGCAGCGGACATTAACGATACAGTAGAGATTCACTGCAACACGATTCGCGCAGTACGCGCGATCTTTGAACAACAGGAGTCAGAAGTCAGAAGTCAGAAGTCAGAAGATTCTAAAGCAACAGTTTTATTCTGACTTCCCAAGTAACCCTATGAACCTCATCGTTATCGGCAGCGGGTTTGGTGGTCTTTATGCTGCGATTCGTCTGCAAGCGCAGGGACACAACGTCACAATCGTTGAGAAGCGAGATAAGCCGGGCGGGCGCGCTTATGTCTATGAGCAGGATGGCTTCACCTTCGATGGTGGGCCAACCATTATCACTGCCCCGTGGTTGATCCATGACTTGTTTAAGGAAGCCGGTAGAAGATCGGAAGATTACGTCAGCATTGTTCCGATTGATCCGTTCTATAACGTCCGCTTTGAAGACGGCTCGGTATTTCGCTATAACGGCGACCGCGAAAACGTGCTCAGGCAGATACGCGACTTCAATCCGGCGGATGAAGCGGGTTATCTACAGTTCTACAAAGAAACGGAAAAGATTTACAAAACCGGTTTCGAACTGATCGACAAACCGTTTACGAACTTCGGCGACATGATGCGTGTCATTCCAGACATGGTGCGGCTGCGTTCACACAAATCCGTGGCGCAGTTCGTCAATGGATTTATCAAGGACGAGCGACTGCGGCAGGTCTTTAGCTTTCATCCGCTCTTGGTCGGCGGCAATCCTTTCCAGAGCACATCGATCTACGCCTTGATTCATAAACTTGAGCAAGAGTATGGCGTGTGGTTCGCGATGGGCGGCACGGGAGCGTTGGTGCGCGGGCTTGTCAAACTCTTCGAGGACATCGGCGGTCAAATGCTTCTTGAAACAGAAGTCCGCGAAATCTCAATTGATGAAAAAACGAAGCGTGCGACGGGAGTTCAGCTTGCCGACGGTGAGTTTCTACCCGCCGATGCTGTAGTGAGCAACGCCGATGTGGCATGGACTTATCTCAACCTTGTGCCCGCACGTTTCCGCCGCAAGAACACTGATCGCAAGATCAATCGCATGCGATATTCGATGTCGCTGTTTGTGATCTACTTCGGCACAAATCGCCGGTACGAGCACATCGCCCACCATGAAATGCTGATGGGGCCGCGTTACGAAGGATTGGTCAACGACATCTTCCGGCGCAAACACTTATCCGATGATTTTTCACTTTATCTGCATCGTCCAACGGCGACTGATCCGAGCCTCGCGCCTCCGGGGTGCGATTCGTGGTATGTCCTCTCGCCGGTTCCGCATCTCGGCGGGCCAACGGATTGGGAACGGATGGCGCGACCATATCGTGATGCGATTATCAAGTATCTCGAAGATCGTTACCTGCCTGATTTATCAAAGCATATTGTGACCGAGCATTACATCGACCCGCTTCACTTTCGCGATACATTGAACAGCCATCTTGGCAGCGCTTTCTCCGTCGAACCGATCCTCACGCAATCGGCTTGGTTTCGTCCACACAACCAAAGCGAAGACGTGGGCAATCTATACTTCGTCGGCGCAGGAACACATC
>JACCTF010000792.1 GCA_013812565.1 Pyrinomonadaceae bacterium
TGGATTCGTATCAACCGAAGAAGTAGTGGAGACGGTACGCCGCGTGCGCCCGGTTCATACTGTTAACACTAAAGACTTTTCAGAGTTAACCGGTTTGCGCGCAGCGATCATCACCGCGTTATAAAGATTTCAGATTTGAAATCTGCGATTGAAGCGACTAATTGATTCAAGTCGGAGTGCCCTTGTCACACCTGAGTAACCGAAGCAGTCGAACATGGAGCGCTAAGATTCGCTTAGTGCATGAACATGGGCGCGCACTGTCTCGCCCAGCACCTGGATGTTATAGCCGCCTTCCAGACATGAAACGATGCGTCCTGCGCAATCGCTACCGGCCCATTCCTTAACGGTGCGCGTCATCAGAGCGAAGTCTTCATCCTCCAACATCAACTGGCCGAGCGGATCGTCAATGCGTGAATCAAAGCCTGCCGAGATAATTATGAAATCTGGTTTGAATCGAGCACTGATCTCTTCGAGCGCGTGGTCGAACATGCGGCGGTGTTCCGCAGCAGGGGTGAGCGCACGCAGCGGAATGTTTAACGTGTAGCCCTGCCCGCGTCCGATGCCTGTTTCCCCACTCGCTCCGGTGCCCGGATACCAAGGATACTGGTGCATCGAGAAGAAGAAGACCGACGGATCGTCGTAGAAGATTCCCTGCGTGCCGTTGCCGTGATGCACATCCCAATCGATTACGCAGACGCGCTCGATCTCTTGGTAATGTCTCTGCGCATAGCGCGCCGCAATCGCGACGGTGTTAAAGAGGCAGAAGCCCATCGCTCGCTCGCTCGTCGCGTGATGGCCCGGCGGTCGGGCCGGAACAAACGCGTTTTGCGCTTCCCCATTCATCACTAAATCGACCGCGCGACACGCTCCACCGGCAGCACGCAAAGCCGCATCAAGCGAATGCATTGATACCAGGGTGTCGGCATCTAAGTGGACGTGGCCCTCGTTAACCGCGCGTTCAAGGCGTTTGTAGTGCTGCGGCGTGTGACATGCTAAGACGTCGCCGCGCGGCGCTGCCGGGGCTTCAATCTCCAACAACTTCGACCACAGCGATTGGTCGCCTCCGAGCGCCTTCATTACCGCCGTGTAGCGCTCAGGAAGCTCTGGATGCTGCTCTCCCGTATCATGCTTTTTATACACTGGATGATGAACAACAGCCGTCTTCATATTAGGAAATTGTGCCTTTCCGCAACGGAGATTATGAAAAGAATGCTTGTATCTTTGTTAACCCTTGTGTTATTTGCTACAGCAACCGTTCCGGGGTTTACCCAAAAAGAGGGGCGGTTGCGCTTCAGACGCAAAGTGCCGCCGGCACGACCGTTTCAAAGTGCTTCTAAGCGTCAAGGTTAGAACCGGAGAGCAAAGTAAATTTATAGCTCTCTCTTTAATATTTCCCGTCAAGTAGATTTCCTCGCCGCGTGCTCGCCCCTAACAATAGCTTTATCGTACACCAAACCACAAAAGAAATTAGGAGAAGCCTTTTATGTCATATGATGAAGAGCAACAACGAAAAAGTCGCGTGGTTGTCGAAACACCAACAGCCCGGCGCGAAGTAACACAAACTCAAACCACACGCATACCCGAACCGCGCGGAATTTCAACCGGAGCAATAGTGGCTATCGTCATCGCAGCGGTTGCGCTGACGTCACTTGCCTTTTTGCTGTTAACCAACCGCGATGATTCAACGGCTAATGCAAATGAGCGCATTATAACCGCGCCAACCCCTGTCGCTCCCTCAACGACAATCATTCAACAACCCGCGCCACAACAAACGCCGTTTATACAGCAAGCTCCGCCGATAATCATTTCACCTCCAACGACAAGCGCTGTCATGCCTGCTCCCTCGGCCGTCGCCACACCAACCCCCATTGATGACAGTACAATGCAGGCAGAAGTTAGCAAAAAAATCTTGGACGACACGGAACTCTCTGCCGCTGACATCAAAGCAACAGTCAGCAAGGGCCGAGCGACACTCACCGGCACGGTCAACACTGCGAGCTTGAAGCGTCGCGCCGAGCAGGTAGCCCGCACCGTCAAAGGCGTGCGCAACGTTGACAACCAGATAATAATTGTTGACGACTTGGCTCCGTCGCTTCCTCCTGAGTAAACCCGCGACCTTCACCATAAAGAAACAACGCGCCGCGATTTGAAACATCGGGCGCGTCGTTTATTGTCGTAACTTAAATCTCGTCGAACTTGTCAGGGCAGTTTGCTTGGCTCGCCACTCATCAACAGTTTTTAGCGCGGCCAAGCGCCCGCCATCAATAACCTTCGGTGTGCTCTCGCAACCATTCGCTTAGTTCTTCTTCGGTCGGCTCGCGTTTTAACTCTTCACGTAAGCGCTGACGCAGAAATTCTTGTTCGGCGCGAGCTACATCTTCAAGGCTCGTCGCGCCGTCCGCCGACTCCGGCGAATCATCAGAAACCGGTGCGCTAAACCAGACAGGAAACGACCACCAACGAAGTTCCTGTTTAGCAGACCATGCAGTCAAGCTTCGGCGGCAACTCTGTCTCGCAGAGAAGCCATCGCCGCTGCTACGGCTCACACACGGTAGAAAAGATTCTTGCTGTAGAAACATACCGGCTGTGCTTCCATAATGAATTTGCTACTTGCATTTCGAGTAGCCGCAATCTCGGCAGAAATCGCACCCTGAAGCGTGCTCTAGTTGACCGCGACATTCAGGGCAGGCGCTGATCATAGCTGACATCTGGTTGCCGTTCGCGTTTGCTGCGGCCTGCTGCGCGGCTGCCTTACCGGCTGCCGCGATGTCTGCGGCACGTGCTGAATCAGGCGCGCCAGAGAGTCGTCGCATGGTCAACATAATGCATTCGGCGACCGCTTGTTCAGGACTGGTCAACAACCGCTCGTTGAACCACACGGAATGTGTGCCCGTAACTTTGTTCAAGCTACGCGCAACCTCTGAAACATCAAAACCGCCACGCAACATCTTGGAGGCAAGCAACCCGACGCCGCCGGAGATCGGCCCGGTCGCAAAGACTTCCAGAATCTGTTGCCCATCGTGGTTGACCGTGACGTAGAGGTTCTGTCCATCGAATGGAATCTGCCACGTCGCGCCGCGAAGCTCGCGCGGGCGTTCCATGCGAACAGTTTGACGGCCCACAACAATCTGCTTGATTTCTGCGCTCTGTGCCGCAGGCGGCGCGCTGACCAATTCCGCATCGAGCGCAGCTGACGTTCCCGCTTCAGCAACCCCCATCGCAGCTTCCGTAGTAATCATCGGATCACAAGCGGTCTCACCCTTGGCTTCACTTTTAACCGTAGTCAGCACTTGTGAGTCGCGCGATCCATCACGGTAGTAACTAACGGCTTTGCAGCCGAGCTGACGCGCGAGCCGGTATAGATGATCGACTGATTCGACCGTATCGTTAGCGGCCCCGTTGCAGGTCTTTGACACCCCATTGTCAACATGTTGTTGTGCTGCGGCGAGCACGTGGACGTGCTGTTCGGCGCTGATTCCCATCGCTGAGATAAAGTATGGCGGAAGCTCTGCTTCATGCTCGACGACATACTGAGAAGCGCGGTCAATCGATTCTTGATTCGTTTGATCAACCTCTATTCCTAAAGCTTCTGCCGCCAGAGTGTGAACGTATGTGCGCTTGCCTAAAGTGTCTTCGCGTACATATGCCCATGAGAAGTTGGGTTCAATTCCTGAAGATGTTTCAGCGACGAGAGAGATTGTTCCGGTCGGTGCGATGGTGGTCGTCTCATAATTGCGGGGCGTGAGCGGCATATCGCGCGGAACACCAACTTCGTTATACAAGAAGTCCGCATAAGCTTCCCTGTTCGGTTCCAGTTCTGGAAACGTGCCCTTCTCCGCACCCAATTGCATTGACTGAGTCCAAGCTTCGCGCCGCACAAAGCTCATCACTTCATTCATCAGATCAATGGATTCTGGCGAGCCGTAAGCGATATTGAGCTTTAATAACAGATCGGCATATCCCATCACGCCAAGCCCAACGGGTCGCGTTCGTTTTACCACATCATCAATCTCCGCGAGCGGCCATGCGCAAACATCAATCACGTTGTCGAGAAAGCGGACGCACAGATGAACAGTTTCACTTAAACGCTCCCAAACGACTCGCGAATCCGGATCATAAAACTTAGCGAGATCAATCGACCCGAGGTTGCATGAGTTGTTAAAGTGAAGTGCCTGTTCGGCACAGGGATTAGTGGCATAGATCGGCCCCATCGAGTTGATCATGTGATTGTGGCGGTTCACTTCGTCGATAAAGATCACGCCCGGCTCTGCATACCGATGCGCCGAAGCGATAATGCGGTTCCACACATCCGGGGCGTAGACCATACCCGGTTGAGGCGGGTCTTCACGACGGAGACTTGCAAAGTCGGTGGTCAGATAGCTTTCACGGTCACGGAAAGTAATCGTCGCATTGTCCGGACGACGCCACACGGCGTATGGCCCCTGGGCCACCGGATCGAAGACGGGTTCAGTCCAGGGACGCCCGTCAAATTCCAACTGAAACCATTCGCCCCGATTCACCGCCTCCATAAAGCGGTCGGTGACCGTGACCGAGATGTTGAAGTTAGTCAGGCTGGTTTGATTATTCTTCGCATGAATGAAGTTGAACAGATCTGGGTGTGTGACGCGCATGATTCCCATATTGGCCCCGCGCCGCACGCCGCCTTGCTTGATCGTGTCGGTGGTCGTATTGAAGATGTTCATGAACGAGACCGGACCCGACGCCACACCATGCGTGGAACGTACAGGCGCACCCGCAGGGCGCAGCTTCTCAAAAGTAAATCCAGTTCCGCCGCCTGTCTGATGAATAATTGCGGCGTCGGTCGCCGTCTTCATAATGCCGGCGATTGAATCCGAAACGTCGAGCACAAAACAAGCAGCGAGTTGCCCTGACGGTTTGCCGGCGTTGACGAGGCAAGGCGTGTTCGGGACGAAAAGGCGGTCGAGCATCACTTCAGACATCGCATCGTAGAATTCATCACGCTTCTGCGCGTCGGTTTCCGCCTGCGCCACATGCCCCACCACGCGACGCACAATATCTGACCACTCTTCGATGGGATTCCCCTGTCCATCCTTTAACGAATACCGTTTGCTTATCACGCGCTGGGCGTTTAACCCAAGGACACTGTTCTGGTTTGGCAAACTGTCGAGAGAACCAACAATGCCTTTTTGTTTAAAAGCGTTTGACTCAATCGCTGTGCTCATCTTTTCTACCTTTATTCTCACGCCCGAAGCGAAATTGTAACCAGTGATTTGACGAAGATAGAGGCGCAGTTATTTAACCGCTTCCTCATGTCGCTGACGTTCAGAAGATGTAATTATGTTCTAAGGCAAGCTATGCAAATTCGGATCGTTTGTTGCATGTCGGCCCGCCGCTATGCCTGCCGCTGCGCTCTCGATCCACCCGTTCTGTGAAGCGGGGCAGAGTATACATAGCTCATTGTTTGATGTCAACACTTTTACCCAAGATGTTGTGGCACCCGTTTCTTGAAGTGCAACAGACGGGGTAAGCTGAGGTTTTACCTTAACTTCAAATTACTGTCTTTGATTAACCCTCCGGCTGTACACGCATGTGCAAGATACAGCTCATCGGCGGTGATCTTCGCCGCTCTAGTATTTTGCGATCCGGCAACTTGTCGAACGTCTCTGCATAGGTGCAGAATGTGACCTTTCAAATCGGGAGAGTTTGAGCAAACAGTTTAAAAGATGAGATCGAGGAAATAAACTTGGCTGAACAAGATGAGACACTTGGAGACGTTTTAGTACGCGCTAACGGCGCCGATGGCAATGTCCGTTGTATGGCGGCAATCACGACCAATATAGTCGCGGAAGCTGCCGCGCGCCATCGCACTTCGCACACCGTCGCGGCAGCACTAGGGCGCACGCTTACGGGGGCGCTGCTTTTAGGATCGAGTTTAAAGGAGTTTGATCGATTAACTGTGCAGATCGACTCTGATGGTCCAATCGGCGGTATTACGGCTGAGGCCAACACGCGCGGGCAAGTGCGAGGTTATGTTCGCAATCCGCAAGCGGATGCGCCGCTTAACCGGGAAGGTAAATTCGATGTACGCGGCGTCGTCGGAAGCGGCATGCTGTACG
>JACCTF010000793.1 GCA_013812565.1 Pyrinomonadaceae bacterium
AAATAATGTCGCCCTTCCGGGCGTCAAAAACATCGTCGCCGTTTCGAGCGGAAAAGGCGGCGTCGGCAAATCAACCGTCGCGGTTAACCTCGCGGTTTCGCTGGCGCTCGACGGCGCGAAAGTCGGCGTGATGGACGCCGACGTGTATGGTCCGAACGTTCCGCTGATGCTCGGCGTAGGTGATGCCCGTCCCGAGGTGGCGCTGAACAAATTGCTGCCGATTGAAGCTTATGGCGTGCGGATGATGTCGATGGCGCTTTTGAAGCCGGGCGATGAACCGATGATTGTGCGCGGGCCCATCTTGCATGGACTCGTTCGACAGTTCTTACAAGATGTGCGGTGGGGCGAACTGGATTACCTGATCGTCGATATGCCGCCGGGTACGGGCGATGTCCAGTTGTCGCTGGCCCAGCTTGTTCCAGTGCAGGGCGCGGTGCTGGTGACAACGCCGCAGGAGGTGGCGCTCTCGGACGTGCGGCGCGCGATACGTATGTTTGAAACGGTCTCGGTTCCGGTTCTCGGCGTGGTCGAGAACATGAGCTATTTCGTTGCTCCTGATACGGGCACGCGCTATAACATCTTCGGCGAGGGCGGCGGAAGCAGGTTGGCTGATCAGTATGAAGTGCCGTTTCTCGGCCAGATTCCGCTGGGGCTGGAAGTGCGTGAGGGAGGAGACTGTGGCGTGCCGGTGGTCGTCAGTCATCCGGAGTCGCCGCAGGCCGTTGCTTTCCGCCGCGTTGCCGAAGAAGTCGCTCGGTATGTCTCAATCGAGGCGCTGAAACCCGAGTTAGTCGTTTTGGGCAAAGCTCGCTAATGTGGTAAAACATAGTAGAATTTCAGACAGAAGATTTGAGATTTGGAATAATTAACAAGAGGAGAATATAAAGATAATGTCCACGGTAACGGCTCCCAGTGTATCGCTCAACGTCACAGAAGCGGCGGCAACTGAAATCAAGAAGTTCATGACGAGTGAGGAAGATTTGCCGGAGACTGCGGGTCTTCGGGTCCGCGTCGTGCCGGGCGGTTGCTCCGGTTTTCAGTACAGCTTGAACATCGAAGAAAGCTCGCGCCAGGGTGATCATATTTTTGACGCGAACGGTGTACGGCTCTTTGTTGATATGTTCAGCGCACAGTATCTGAACGGCGTTGAGATCGATTATGTAAACAGCATGATGGGTTCAGGCTTTGCTTTCAACAATCCGAATTCAACCGGCTCCTGCGGTTGCGGATCGTCATTCACGGCCTAAGCTCTGCGCTGAAACTCCACAAAATGCGAACGACGCAGCATGCAAGCGTAATCTTGCATGTTGCGTCGTTTCTTTTTAGGATGCGCTGATTTTAGGGCACTTGCGGGTAGATCATTGTCAACGGATCCGGCAACGGGATACGGCGAATCTGGTTGCTGCCGGCGATCTTTGCGAGCGAGTGCTGCGCGTTGTCGGGGTTGCTCTTCGTGATGTCATCGATGTTGCCCACCACAAGGATGACAAGCTTATCGGGTTGCAGGTACTTCTGTGCCACCCGCTGCACATCTTCGGCCGTCACGCTCTTGATGCGGTCGCGGTAAGTGGACCAGTAGTCAACCGGTCTTCGCGTGTACTCGTCTTGTGCAAACGTCCCGGCGATCTGCGCGGCAGTAGCAAAGAAACGCGGGAAAATCTCAATCGCAGAGTTCTTCGCGGTTGTCAGCTCTTCGTCCGAGACTTTCGTCGTGCGGATGCGAGCGATCTCTTCCATGATGATGCCCACTGCCTGCGGGGTGGTGGCGCTCTTCGATTGAAACGACGCCCGGAAATCGCTCGGGTAATAAACACCGAGGCCGTAATCGGAGCCTGCGCTGTAGGCTAATCCCTCGTCAGACCTAATCCGCGACATAAGGCGTGAGGTGAAGCCGCCGCCGCCGAGGATGTCGTTCATGATTGAGAGGGCGTAACTGTCGGGATTGTCGCGCGTCGTGCCGGTGTGTCCGACGATGACGCGCCCCTGATTTACGTCCGCTTTGTGCACCGTGTAAACACCGGCGACGGGCGCGAAAGATGGCTTCGGCACTTCGGAGATTGTCGCTTTGCTCGCTTCCCAGGCGCGCATGGATGTTTCGAGTTTGGCGAGCATCTCTTTGGTATTGAAATCTCCCGAGACTGCAAAGACAAAAGCCCCGGGCTGGTAATACTGTTTGTGGAAAGCGACAAGGTCGTCGCGGGTGACGGCTTCGATAGAGGCTTTAGTCGTCTGCTTTGTCGAGAAGTGGTCGGTTCCGCGCATCAGGCGGTTCCATTCACGACTTTCGATTGTTGTGGTGTCATCGTTGCGCCGCTCCATCTGCTGGAGGATTTGGCTCTTGGCAAGAGCCAAGCGATCCGGCTGGAATCGCGGATTCTTCAGCATGTCGAAGTAGAGGGCTAAGCCCTGATCAATGTCCTTCGATAAACAGTTTAGGTTCGCGTTGCCTTGTGTATCTCCTATACCACTGGAGATGTTGGCCGCTAAAAAGTCGGCGGCTTCATCGAACTGCTCGGCTGTTTTTGATGTGGTTCCGCCGGCGCGTATCTGGCCGCCGGACAACGCGGCGACTCCCTCTTTGCTCGAAGGCTCAAGATACCTGCCGGTGCGAATAAGCGTGGTGACATTCACGAGCGGCAGATCATGATCTTCGACAAGGTATGCCACGGCTCCGTTTGAGAGAACGTGCCGGTACTTGTCGCGCTCAGGCGGCGTGTAACTTAAATCGGCAAATTTCAGTTCTCGCGGGTGGGCTGGTATCTCGGTTTGAGACGCTCCTTTAGTTTGCACGGCGGGAGCAGTGGTGGTGGCGTTTGTTCGACGAGGTTGTTGTGCGATTAAGCCGAGTGGCATGAGCGCCAAAAGCGCGATGGCGAGAAACGATGAAAAGAATTTTTGATTTGTCTTAATCATTTCTTTCTTCCTTCAAGCTGCGCGAGGCGATCTTCCAGCAGTTTCTTGAGTACTTTGATGAAGTCCTGCTTCTCAGCGGGAGCCGACGCGCCTTGCTGTGTGACCTGCGTGAGTACCGCCTTGACTTGTTCAATCTTTGCTTGACCAAGCATGCCGCGCATCTGGCGAATTTGACTTTTCTCCTCTTCATCAAGCCCGGCGAGCAATGGGTCTTCTTCCGTCGCCGCGATCTTCTTCGTGTAGTAGATACCGGCGGTGCGGTTCTCCGGTTTGAAGTAAGTGTTGGCAACACGCTGAAGGTCAGCCGCTGTCACGGCTTGAACACGAGCAGGGTCAGTGTTAATCGTCTCCCACCCGCGGTTGGAGTCGCGCAGCAGCAGTTGAACCATGAGCGCGAAGTTTGATTGTAGACGGCGGAAATCTCCCGCGGCGTTCTGGTTCTTGACCTTCTGCAATTCCTGCTCGCCGACTGTTTCCTTCTGAAGTTTCTCAATCTCTTTGTAGAGCGCCTGCTCGACTTCCTCCGGCGTGTGACCGGGTTTCGCCGTGCCTTGAAGCTCAAAGTAGCCTTCGTATTTGCGCCCGTCCTGACCGGCGGACGCGGCGTTGGCTAATCCCTTCTCCAAGACGAGCGATTTGTAGAGCCGTCCGGTGCGACCGTTGAGGATGTCGGACAGGATGCCGAGCGCAAACTCGTCGCGGTGTCCGTCTGCTACCGTATGGTAGCGCACTCTCACCTGTGGGCTTGTCTCGGCATAGGCAACCATCCGTTTTTCAGCTTGCTGTGGCATCTCTTGTGTGCGCACGGGTTCGGGATCGCGGGGGCCGCGCGGGAGTCTGCCGAAATACTTACGGGCAAGTTCCGTCGCGCGCGCCGGTTCAAAGTCGCCGACGAGACACGCCGTCAGGTTGTTCGGCGCGTAGTTGACGGCGAAGTAGTCGAGCGCTTCTTCGCGCGTAATGCCTTCAAGGTCGCTCGGCCAGCCGACGACCGGCCAACCGTAAGGCGATGATTGCCAGAACATCGACTCGAACTGTTCATCAAACTTACCCGTCGGCGTGCTGTCTGTGCGCAAGCGACGCTCTTCGTGAACGACATCGCGCTCGGAATAGAACTCGCGGAAGACCGGTTTCAGCAGGCGGTCTGATTCCATCCAGAACCAGAGTTCAAGCTTGTTGGCCGGAACGTTGATGAAATAGACCGTGAAGTCATTGCCCGTCCCGGCGTTCATCCCAGAAGCGCCGGCGGTCGTGTAGATGCGGTCGAACTCATCTTTGACCAACGTCTCTTTTTCGCGTTTGGTGAGTTCGTCGAATTTAGCGATCAGTTCACGGTGGCGCGCGGTGCGGACTTGCGGATCCTTTGAACCAGGGATTTCGCCGAGGCGCGCGCGACGAATCAAAGTTTGTTCTTCGGCACGAATCGCGGCTCGGGTCTGGTCCATCTCTTTTATCAATTGCAGATTCGCGTTGATGTCTTTGGTGCCGATGGCGTGCGTCCCCTTAAACATCATGTGCTCGAAGAGGTGCGAAAGCCCGGTGATGCCGGGCCGCTCATTGACCGAACCGACGCGCGCGACCCAGCCGACGGCGATATTCGGGTCGCCCTTGCGCGGCACCATTAGCACTTTCATGCCGTTATCAAGCACCATCTCCTGTACGGGCACTTTCTGCGCCGCCGCTTGTGCTGCACACACAAGCAGTGCGAGAAAGCAGAAAGAGATTTTCTTCATCTGTTAATCCTCACTTGTTTGATTGAAACTGACATCTTTCGCTTAGGATAAGTTTTTTGACTTCCCTTAGATGCAATAACGTACCATCTCAATGACGGTTTCTTATTTTACATCGCTTCGTAAGTCCTATTGAACTAACTCACCTTACGCGATTGAGCGGGCGAAACCCGCTCGACCATTTAGCAACTACAAGTAATTGCGGTTTCCTGAAGAATTAATTGCCTGTAACTGCCTGACAAAAAACTCATCGAAAACAACAAAGAGTTGTCAACCATCACAAGGTCAACCAGTTAGCAGGATTTCAAAAATCTTCACATCAGACCGCGTAAGGTGAGTGAACTAAAGCGGGATCATGCCTGACAAGCTCGTACTTCTGACTTCGCATTCCGCAACTCATACCCTCGCTTTATCGACTCGCTCAGGTTGGTGTACTATCGGGGGCGTTGCAATTCGCTCGTTAAGCGGTAGCAACCGCGGCTAAAATAATCAACGCTCCTTATTCATCTTGTTATCACATCTATCAAACGCTAACGCTTCTCGACGACTGTCTCGCCCGCAGGGTTCGCCGACCTGCTTCTACCCCGTTGCCCTGAAAACTCGCTTCGCCGCCCGTTCAAGCTTAAGCATCACAGCCGCCAGTTGACGGATGTGAGGCTTTGGCATTTATCCCACTGCTTCTTAATACTCTGCCGTATGATCACCATATCCACAAGAACCGCGAACTTTCACTACGCCATACGTAATCTGGTGCGTGCCGCTGAGGCATACGAACGAGATGGGCGTAAAGTGATCTACTTGAACATCGGCGATCCGCAGTGCTACGGTTTTCGGCCACCGGCTGAAGTGATCGAAGCCGTCACACGCGCGCTCAGGGATGACTTCACTGGCTATTCTCATTCAGCGGGTTTGTTGGAAGCGCGCGAGGCAGTCGCCGCCTATGCAACCAACCTGGGAGCGCCTACGACGCCCGGCGATGTGCTGCTCACCTCCGGATCATCTGAAGCAGCCGACATGGTTCTCACCGCTTTGTTGAACGAAGGTGATGAAGTTCTAGTGCCTGCGCCGGGCTATCCGTTATACCCGGCGATCCTTAACAAGCTCGGAGCCGTGGCTCGTTCATACAAGCTGGATGGAGAGCGACGATGGCAACCCTGCCTCGACGAAGTAAAATCGCTGATCAACAATCAAACGCGGGCACTGATCTTAATCAATCCTAACAATCCAACCGGTTCGATCCTTCCTGATCATGACGCCCGGCAACTGTTGGAACTAGCGGCAGAGCACAACCTATTAGTTATTGCCGATGAAGTTTATCGTGAACTGTGTTTCACAGAGCCGCCGACTGCTTCATC
>JACCTF010000836.1 GCA_013812565.1 Pyrinomonadaceae bacterium
TTCTCAAGCACAGCGGTCACCGTATCTTCGTGTGGAGGCTGAACCACTCGGCTGCGCTCGAAGCGGTTAGGGTAAGGATTGCCGATGAGCGCCCGGATCGCTTCCAGGTGTTCGCGGCGCGCACGCGTCTGATCGTTCTCTTCAATAAATGGCATGTCCATAACGTTCGGGTATCTTCACTTTAGGATAGACGCGGATTATAGAAAGCGGTGTGGTGAAGCGCAAACCGTACTACGGAAGACAGGAAACAGAAAGCAGTAGGCGGTAAGCAGGAAGCAGTAGGCAGAATAAAAGCGGTGACTTCCGCCTTATATTCCGACTCCTGACTGCTGTCTCCTGTTTCCTGTCTCCTGCTTCACCCTTTCCCGAAGCCCTGCGGAACATGTTAAATTCTTGCAGATACCAATGAACGAAAAGATACTTTCGCTGCAGGATATGCTCACAGTACGCAAGCGTTTGCGTGATGCGGGCAAGGTCTTGGTGTTTACTAATGGGTGCTTTGATATTCTACATGTCGGGCATGTACGCTACCTTGCGGCGGCGCGCTCGCTTGGCGATGCGTTGCTGGTTGCCATCAACAACGACCGTGCGGTAATCGCGCTGAAAGGCTCGGGACGCCCCATCGTAAATGAAACGGAGCGCGCCGAAATGCTTGCCGCGTTAGAGGCGGTTACTTATGTAACCGTGTTCAACGATATTTCGCCGCGCGGTTTGATCGCCAAAGTTTTACCGGACGTGCTGGTGAAGGGCGGCGACTACGCGCCCCATGAGATACACGGACGCGAGGAAGTAGAAACCGCTGGCGGACGCGTCTTAGCTCTCCCATTAACGGAAGGCTCGTCCACCACTTCAATCATTGAGCGGATCAAGAACTCTGAATACTCAAAAGTGATGAGTGACAAGTGACGAGTGACAAGATTGAGGAAGCGAGGTGTGATGAAGGATCATCGAAGGCTCCGCGCACGACAATTGTTCCTCACTGCCAGCAACTCCGAGCATGCCGCATCAACACTGCTCTTACTTATCACTTGTCACTGTTTGCTTGTCGCCCTTAATTATGTCTCCCAAGAAAACTTCGATAAAGAACGAAGCGGATAAAGAAATCATCAAAGAAAAGAGCACTGAGCGAACGGCAGATGGTCATTACCTGATCATCGATGGTCGGCGCTGGCGTGCGACCGATCCGCGTATTTCGGAGGAGAAGCGCCAACAGCTTGTGAGCGAGTTGATGAAAGCCAGACGCGATGTTGGGAGGGCTTTACGCGAAGGAAACAGAGAACTCGAACGCCAATCGCGCTCACGAGTTCAGAAAGCAAAGGTTGCGCTTGGCGAACGCGGAGCGCCGTGGTGGAAGGAAGGTTCTGAAGAAAAGCAATGAGCAGTACGGTTGAACGAGTTTCGGTTTTACAAAGTGCGTTGCGACGCGTTACTGAGAGTCAGGAGTTTGCCGCTCTAGTGGCAGAGGTGCGTCGCGGTACAAACGTTATATCTGTGAGCAGTTTGATGGCTGTTCCAGCTAGGGCGCTTGCGCTCGCTGCGCTTGAGCGTGAGACCGGTAAATGCTTTGCCGTTTTAGTGCAAGCAAATCGCGACCTCGAAACTTGGGAGCGCGATCTGTGCTTTTGGCGTGACGCCCTGCGAAGCGTTGATGAGTCGGGAAGCGAGGACGAGCAGCAATCGAACGATGTGCTTGTTCTACCCGCTTCGGAAGGCGATCCGTATGCTGGAGCGTCGCCGCACGCTGAAACGCTGGAACGCCGCGCGCTGACGCTGTGGCGTTTGGCACATGGCGCGACCGGTGTCGTGCTCTTAACAGCACGCGCTTTAGCAAGGCGAACAGTTACGCCCCAGCAGATCATGGATGCCGGGGCGGTGCTGCGGCGCGATGAGGATTACGCGCCCGAAACGTTAGTCCCAAGGTTGATTGCCTCCGGCTACATGCGACAGGACCCGATCAGCGCTGTTGGTGAGTTCTCTCTGCGAGGCGGCATCCTCGATGTGTGGTCGCCGGGCCAACCAGCGCCGGTGCGAATAGAGTTCTTCGGTGACACGGTGGATTCGATTCGTGAGTTCGATCCCGAAACGCAGCTTTCCATCAAACAGCTCAAACAAACTGAAATCGCGCCGATGCGTGAGCTTGCGGTGACAAGCACGGATCTTCGCCGGTGGAGCGCACAAGCCCGCGCGCGCTGGAGTGATGAGCGTTATGCGCGCTCGCTACGCGACCGCATGGTTTATGCAAACGATGGCGAAACGTTCACAGGCTGGGAGTGGTTGATGCCGCTCGTGCACAAGACCGATGGAAGCGTGTTTGATTATTTGCCTGATCATATATTCATAGTGGATGAGCCGGGTGAGATTGAAAACTATCTGGGGAGTTTTTATGGCAATCTCGCCGCTCGTTATACGGAAACCGAAGCCGCCGACGAAATCGGATTGCGCCCTGATGAACTTTACTTAAGTGTAGAAGAAGTGCGCGCGCGAGCGGATGAAAGACAGCGCATCGAGCTTCGCACGTTGGGGCGGGCCGCTGCCGTAGTAGACCAGGGCTTTATCATCGAAGCAGAATCGCCGACTGTTGAGAGCGGGCAGGCGCGCGCGACGAACAAGCCTGTCTTTCTCTTTCCTGCCGTTGAGCGCGCCCCCGAAGTTGAGTGGAGGTCGCAAGCGCCGACACGCTACCACGGACGCATCCCGGACCTGGCTAAAGATGTACGGAAAGAGAGAGAGAACGTTACAACGCTCTTTGTCATGCCGAGCATCGGCACGGCTGAGCGCATTGCTGAGATGTTCGCTGACTACAACGTGGATGCGCGCTTGGTGCTGAGCGGCGAGCAGGCAGGCGGCGCGTCGAAAGCGCAACCGATCATTACCGTGGGGCGTCTTTCAGGAGGTTTTCGGTTGCCCGGCGCCGGGGTCTCTGTTCATGTCGAAGATGATCTCTTTGATGAAGCGAGCACAGGCGGGTTGGAGCAGCGTGCTCCGGAGCGGCGTGCGACGGGCGGCGCGGCTCCAAGTCAGAAGCGTCGATCAAAGACCGCCGCGTTTCTCTCAGACTTTCGCGATCTTAAAATCGGCGACTACGTTGTTCATGTGGACCATGGCATCGCGCAGTTTAATGGTTTGCAGGCGCTTGAACTGCAAGGCCATCACGGCGAGTTTATGCTGCTTACCTATGCCGATGATGCCAAGCTCTATGTTCCGGTCGAACGACTCGATTTAGTTCAGCGTTACTCCAGTGGCGAAGGGCATGAGCCGCCGCTTGATCGCTTGGGTGGCATCGGTTGGCAGAAGACAAAGGCCAAAGCCAAACGCGCAATGCGCGACATGGCCGACGAACTCTTACGCCTCTATGCCGAGCGAAAGTTGGTTGGTGGCTACGCTTTCTCAGCCGATGGGCCGTGGCAAAGCGAGTTTGAAGATGGTTTTGAATACCAGTTAACGCCTGATCAGGCGACGGCGATTGAAGACGTTAAGCACGACATGGAAGAACATACGCCGATGGACCGTCTGCTGTGCGGTGATGTCGGATACGGGAAGACCGAAGTGGCGATGCGCGCCGCGTTCAAGACCGTAATGGACAGTAAACAAGTCGCCGTGCTAACGCCGACCACCGTGCTCGCCTACCAACACTTTGAAACGTTCCGTCGTCGCTTCGCCGCCTTTCCTGTGACGATTGAACTGCTGTCGCGCTTGCGCTCACCAAAGGAACAGAAAGAGGTGGTGCGGAAAGTCGAAGCAGGCGAGGTTGACATAGTGATCGGCACGCATCGCATCCTCTCAAAAGACCTTCGCTTCCGCGACCTCGGAGTCGTCATCGTTGATGAGGAACAGCGTTTCGGCGTCGCGCACAAAGAGCGACTTAAGCAGTTAAAGAAGCGGGTCGATGTGCTGACGCTTTCGGCAACGCCCATTCCGCGCACGCTCAATATGTCTTTAATGGGTCTGCGTGATATGTCTGTGATTGAAACTCCGCCGCGTGATCGTCTGGCGATCAATACTCAGGTCGTGCAGTTCTCCGACAACGTTATCAAGTCAGCAATTGAACTGGAACTTCAGCGCGGCGGGCAAGTCTTCTTCATTCATAACCGCGTTGAAACGATTGAAACCATCGCTGCACTCGTCAAACGTTTAGTGCCGGAAGCCCGTGTGATTTTCGCTCACGGCCAGATGAACGAGAAAGAGATGGAGCAGGTGATGCTCGACTTTGTAGCGTATAAGCACGATGTGTTGGTGGCGACCACGATCATCGAGAACGGCATAGACATCCCGCGCGCTAATACGATCATCATAAACCGCGCTGATCAATATGGTCTGGCGCAACTCTATCAGTTGCGCGGGCGCGTCGGGCGCTCTAACCGGCGCGCTTATGCGTATTTAATGATCCCTTCGGAACAATCGTTGACCCCGATTGCGCGCAGGCGTCTCGCGGCGATTCGTGAGTTCTCGGATTTGGGCGCAGGATTTCGCATCGCCGCGCTTGACCTTGAGTTGCGCGGCGCAGGCAACCTTCTCGGCGGTCAACAGTCCGGGCATATGGATGCGCTCGGCTTTGATCTCTACACTCAGATGCTGGAGCGAACGGTTGCCGAACTGCGCGGCGACACGGTGGAAGACGAAACCTCAGTCTCGCTCAACCTCGGCATCAATGTGGCGATCCCCGAAGACTACATTTCGGATATGGGCCAGCGCCTACGAACTTACAAACGCATCGCTTCAACGCGCGACGATGAAACGCTTGCGGCGATTCAGGCTGAAACGCAGGATCGTTACGGGCGTCTGCCGGAACCGGTCGAGCAGCTTTTTGAGTATGCTCGGTTGCGGCGGATTGCTGAGGAAATAGGGGTCATCTCAGTCGACAAAACGCCGAATGGTGTCGCGCTTAAGTTAAGCGAAAAGGCGCGCATTGATCCTGACAAATTGCTCGCTTTGGTTAGGGAACGCGAGGGGGCAAATTTTACGCCGAGCGGTGTGTTGCGCGTTGACTTAACTGATGATGAGACAGATCGCTTGATTGAAACCACCCGCGAGCTATTGCTGAGGGTTCGCGCAGAGAACTAAAATGCTTGTTCCTTTCGAAGCAATTATATAAGGCCTGAATCCACGGATAAGGTTCGAAGAAACATAGAAAACAGCCTCCAGAGGTGCTAGAAATAAGGTTTACGCAGACCTTATCTCTACAACCTGGAGGCACCCAACAAGTGAGTACGAGTAATGTAATTGGTCGAGTAGGAAAATTCAACGTCAGCTTTCGCGAGAC
>JACCTF010000855.1 GCA_013812565.1 Pyrinomonadaceae bacterium
GACGGTAAGCGCCTTGATAGTATTCATCAGGGCGGACGTTATGCGGCCACTGTGAACAACTCGGCAAGCCTTTGTCTTTCTTAGCGCGATCCTTCATGGTACGAACCCTGGGGAGTCCTAAGCGCGCTCCGATCTCATTCGCCTTGTCGCGGAAAAGCGGGCCGTGGCCGTGATAGGCGCCCTCAGGATTGCCGACCACTTCCCGTTGCCATTGGTGGATCATCTCGTGCAACAGCACATCATCGGTGAACAGAGATCGTCCCTCCGCGTAATCATCTCCCCTGCGCATATCCGGGTGTGTCCCTGCTAGCAGGGACGGGCGGATGCGGATTTGCGAACGACCGCCGAAACCGGAGAGTCTGGCGCAATCGCCGTAAACATTCGGGGCAACGGGTTCATTCAGAAGCATGTAAGGTGGAATGAGCAACGAAGCGTAGTGCTCTTGATTCCATTGCCGCCATCGTTCAAGCAAGCGCCCGAGGTGTTGCTTATGCCACGGCTCGCCATGTGCCTCGACAAATTCCCAAAAGCCTTTCCGGTGCGCGATCTCTTCCGGCGCGAGGGGAGTAACCTCGGATCTCTGCTCTGCTTTCTTTTGCGGCTGCCGCGTCGTGGCCGCAAGCACATCAAGGTGCGTCCCTACTAGTAGGGACATATCTACTTGGCGCTCTCCGTTGTTTGCTGTTTCAAGTGCGTTCATCATCGTTTAGCCTCATGCTACTGAACCTACTGAATAGCACTGAACCTTTTTCGTAATAGTCTACGAGAAGAAATTTAGCTTAGCTCATATCGGAAAATGGTTCAGTTCAGTTCAGTAGCTTCAGTAGGGTTCAGTAATTCGTCCCCTCCGCGCGTCCGATCCCGTACCAGACGTAAGAGCCGGTCGCCCCGCTTCGGCGCTTCTCAAAGCCACGTTCCGCGAGACTCGAACCGAAAACCCGCTGATTAGTCCATTTCTCTCCGTTGTCATCGCACCACCGTTTATAGGACAGGTAGAGAGAAGTGGCCGAAGCCTGGGCACTCGCTGTCTGCACGCAACAATCGGCCATGAAGCCAGCCAAGACATCCATTTCCGACTGATAGGCGCCCGTTGCGTTTCGTACTTCTTCGGGGACGCCCAAGCCCTCTTTTTGCCATTCCAGACACCCCCGCACAGCCCAAGCGAGTATGCCGGGAAGCTCCGCTTTGAGCTTTGAAAGTAGTTTCCGGTCTTGCTTCTCTTCGGGGATGCGAACGTCGAACGGGATTAATTTCAGACGATCCCAAATTGCCTTATCCGTTCCCCGCACAACCGGACGGTGATTAGTTGACAGCCAAAGTTTGCATTCGGGTTTGAAGTCGAACCACTCGGCGCGCATAAACCTTGCGCTGATGGTGTCGCCGCCGGTCAGGTCTTTGATCTGCGCTTCAGCGAGTCGTCGGCCTTCGTCGGTTTCCGAGGCTGATACAAACCGCGCGCCCTTCAGCTTGGCAACGTCATTCGGGATCGCGTTGTCGCGCCTTGCCAGCAAAGTTTCGGCGGGCGTGCGTGCGGCGTAGTCTCCAACCACCGCGCGAATCGTTTCGAGTGCGGTTGACTTACCATTCGCGCCGCTGCCGTACATGATGAACAACGCGCGCTCGGACGTGTTGCCGGTCAAACTGTAGCCAACTGCTCTACGTTGGAAGTTAGTCAAACCGGGCTTGCTTGCCATGATCGTGTCGATGAAGGATTTCCACATCGGACAATCCGCGTGCGGGTCATAGTCCACCGGCGCGAGTTTGGTTATCAGGTCTGCTTGACGGTGCGGGCGAAGGTCGCCGGTTTGAAGATTCAGAGTGCCGTTGTTGACGGTGAGAAGGAATGGGTTTGAGTCTAAATCGTCAGGCTTGATGGCGATGCCCACTTCGCTCCGCGCCTGGGACAACATCGCCCGAAGCCTTGAGTCTGATTCAGAATTTCGCGCGTGATTCCAAAGGGCCGTGCGACTTGCTTTGTCTTCCAAAAGCGCGGCTTCGATGCGGACGCGTGCGATGGTGTCCTT
>JACCTF010000916.1 GCA_013812565.1 Pyrinomonadaceae bacterium
GGGATGTGGATTGCGCTTCATCAAATATGCGAGAAGGCCGGAGTCGGCGATCAATTCCGCATCCACTACGATCCTTCGCATGCGATCCTGATGGGCCAGGACACGCGCTCCCTCTTTCAGTATTTGAAAGACAAGGGGTACGGATTCCTGATCGGCGGCTTCCACGTTAAAGGACAAGTGATTCACCCGGAGGGCGTCGCCGCGTGGGGCTACGGCGGGCAGACGGTTCAGCGCGGGGATTGGAAAGACGGCAAGCCTTCGGACAACCCAGCGGATCAAGCCAATGCCTGGAAGAAGCAGACCGTGCTGTGCGAACACGAACTGCCGGGCACGGCACGGCATGATCCGTTAGCTTATCTACAGAATCGGACAGTTGATTGGCTGGATCATCAATTGGCCGCCCGCGAACTGCTCAAACTCGATGTTGAGAACACACACCTCGTTGTCGAACACGAGTATCCACCGGCGAGGATTCAGGATCGGGAGAAGTTAAAGCCGGTGCTCCAGGGATCAATCGCTTTCACGCGTAAGATTGATGAAGCGGCCGCCTGCATGTACGCGCTGCAACACGAGGTGCTAGGGTCTCTGGATATTCCTGTTCAAGGAAAAGGCCGAGAAGCGTACCGATCTTAAAAAAGTGATGAGTAATGAGTGATGAGTGAGAACAAGTGTTAACTCTTTACTCATCACGCATCACTTTTTATACCGTTTCCCACTGGCGCGAGGCGGAAGCTTTTTCAATCGCATCCAAGACTCGCTGGTTGCGCACGCCGTCCTCGAAGTTGGGCGTCGGCACTTTCTGTTCGTCAACGGCTTTCAGCAGATCAAGTACAGTGTGCGTGAAGCTGTGCTCGTAGCCGATGATGTGGCCGGGCGGCCACCAGCCGGCGATGAACGGGTGCGCGGCGTCTGTTACCTGCACGCGGCGGAAACCGCTGTTGGGGCCTTCCTCGATGTAGAGTTCGAGTTCGTTCATTCGTTCAAGGTCAAAGGCGATGCTTCCCTTGCTGCCATTGATCTCGAAATGATTGTAATTCTTCCTGCCCGTGGCGAAGCGCGAAGCTTCGATGCTGCCGACTGCGCCGTTCTCAAACTTGCACAGTGAGAGCGCCGCATCATCGACATCAACCGGAGCCATTTTGTTTTTATCTTCGGGAAGCGGGCGCTCGGTGATGAAGGTCTTCATCATCCCGGCAACCTCTGTGATCTCGCCGACGAGGTAGCGCGAAAGGTCTATGGAGTGAGACGCGATGTCGCCGAGCGCGCCTGATCCGGCCTTGGCTTTTTCAAGGCGCCAGACGCGGGGGAACTGTGGATCGACGATCCAATCCTGCAAGTATGTGCCGCGATAATGATAGAGGTCTCCGATGCGGCCTTCGCTGATGAGTTGCTTGGCAAGCGTGATGGCGGGAACGCGCCGGTAGTTGTGGCAGATCATGTGGATGACGTTGTTTCGCTTCACGGCTTCGAGCATCTTTTCAGATTCGGCGAGCGTGTTGGCGAGGGGCTTCTCGCAGAAGACCGTCTTCTTCGCTTCGGCGGCGGCAATGGCAATTTCCATGTGCGTATCGCCGGGCGTGCAGATGTCGATGATGTCGATGTCTTTTCTTTCAATCACCTGTTGCCAGGAAGTGGAATGTTCTTGCCAACCGAAAGCGTCAGCCGCTTGTTTTACCTCCTCCTCATTGCGGCCACAAATGGTTTTCATGATGGGTTCAAATGGGGTGTCGAAGAATTTGCTCACCTGCCGCCAGGCGTTGCTGTGAGCCTTCCCCATAAACTTATAGCCGATCATTGCGACGTTTAGTTTTCTCATAGTTCACCAGAGACCTGCTTGAAAGCAGGGTTTGAGGGCAAAGTTGAAATCGTTTGGGAGGAGCTTTTAGCACATTATGTTATGAGAAGGAAAGAGTGCAGAGTACGTCCGCCGGGTCACTCAGTTCTCCCAGTAGCACGAGGCCCCGAGCCTGTTGATGGCGGCCCGCACAGCCGACACAGACCGCTCTCGTCTCGTGCTACTTCACTTGCCACTTCAACCGAGAACTCAATGACCCTGCCCACGCAAAGCGAAAAGCGGTTGATTGGGGACACAATCAACCGCTTTTCGCTTCCCACAATGGGACGCTTGACCGCAGAGATAAGCGGTGTTTTGTTAAAGTTATTTTTGAGCGGCGGAGATAGCGCTATCAAGACGCCGCTGATCTTCCTCTGGCAGTTCTTCAAGCCGCGTCGCAACTCTCCATAAACTTGGATCTTCGGTGTCCGCTTCACACCCGACGACGACTGCTCGCGCGTTGAGACGTTCGCTTTCTAGATTTACCTCTATTGTCACCCAGGAGCCTACAGCAAAAGGATGGTTCGTGAGAAAACCGAAACCACCACCACCGATGCTGCAACATCTTCCTTCAATAAATGACTCAGCGTCGGATTCTCCACTTATATAAGTGGGATGGTTAACTCTAATTCGAGGGAAGTTTCTTTTTATGTGCATACTCGTTATTCACCTTTCCGCTAACGTCAGTCAGCTTAAAGCACGCGTTATGCCGCCGCTTGTTCCTTCTCTGTTCCGAAGCAAGCATGAATTTCGTGGGCATCAAGCGTGTCTTGTTCCATTAAAGCCATGACGAGAGTTGCAATCTGGCCGCGGGTAGCTTCGACGACTTCGCAGGCCCGCTTCATCTGCTCGTTGATTATCTCACTTACCGCTTGTTCAACTCGATCAAGCAAACTTTGGCTGCGCGCGTCTTCGGGTTTACCGAGGTGAATTGGTCCGAGCGAACTCATCCCAAACTCCGTCACCATGCGGCGCGCAATCTCGACGGCGCGCTCGATGTCATTTGAAGCCCCAGCCGTCATTGTGCCCAGTAGAACTTGTTCAGCGGCGCGCCCGCCAAGCAGCATCGCAATTTGATCTTCTAAATACTCGCGCTTTTTCATCAAGCGGTCACGCTCTGGTAAGAACTGCGCCACGCCGAGGGCGCGCCCGCGTGGCAGGATTGAGACTTTGTGAATTGGATCGCCGTTTTTTACATGCAGACCAACGGCCGCATGGCCCGCCTCATGCACGGCGGTCGCATAACGATCTTCTTCGTCCACCATAAAGCCATGTCGTTCAGCACCCATCAGGATTCTATCGCGGGCATGTTCGATATGCCCACGCTCGATCTGAGCGGCATTATCGCGCGTCGCCGCAATGGCCGCTTCGTTTAACAGGTTTGCGAGATCAGCGCCGGAGAAACCCGATGTGCCACGCGCGACCCAGCCGAGGTCGAACTCCGGTTCGAGTTTGAGACCCTGCGAATGAATACGCAAGATGCTTTCACGTCCATTAACATCAGGAAGAGCAACGGAGACCTCACGGTCGAACCTGCCGGGACGTCTGAGCGCGCTGTCAAGCATGTCAGGCCGATTCGTCGAAGCCATTATTACGATGCTACTCAGTTGATTGAAGCCGTCCATCTCGACCAATAGTTGATTGAGCGTTTGATCTGCATCGGCGGTCGCAGAGTCGTTGCCTCGACCGCGTTGACGCCCCATGCTATCAATTTCGTCGATGAAGATGATGCATGGCGCAATCTTGCGCGCGCGCGCAAAGAGACGGCGCACACGCGCCGCGCCCAGACCGGCGAACTTCTCTTGGAAGCTCGACCCGGAGACCGTGAGGAAAGGAACACCGGCTTCGTTCGCCGCAGCGCGGGCCAGCAGCGTCTTGCCTGTGCCCGGTGCGCCTGAGAGGAGAATGCCCCGCGGCGCGCGTCCACCAAGTCGCCCAAATTTCGCAGGGTCACGCAAGAATTCGATGGTTTCGACCAACTCCGCCTTCGCTTCATCGATTCCTGCCACATTAGCAAACGTCACACCCTGCAACGCTTGTTGATCTGCAACCTGTATATCTCCTCCACGCCCGCTCATGCTTGTCGAAAGACGCCAGCCAACCAAACCCAGAGCGATGATCGTTAACAGCGGCACAAGCCAGTTGAGCGCTGTCACAATGGGACTGGGTTGCAATGAACGAAACTCAACCGGCACGTTGTTCTTCGAGAACTCATCGATAACCGCCTGCTGCGCGGCTCCGTTTGTGACAACGGCTTGCGCGAGAGTTCCGTCGCGTTCAGCGACCGTAAAAGTTTCGCCTTCGATACTTAACGAAGCAGCCGTCCTGGCGGTGCTCGCCTCACGCAATTGCGTGTAGTTAATTTTCCTTATGACTGCATGTGGCTGTTGAGCAAAGAGATGGAAAACAAAAAGCCCTATGAACGCAATGCATCCGGAGCAAACTACAACCAAGGGAATCGTCTTTGGTGAACGAAGGATAGAACGAGGTGAACGCATAGAAGATTTTCTCCTGAACAATGGCAAGGCAAGGTTCCAGAACAGCCCCGACGGGCGGAAGCGGCATGTTGGTTTTTATAGATCTAATGAAGCAGAAAGGTCGGCGTGAAGGAAGGTCTGAAGGCTTCTGATGAAATCCGCTGTATGGTTAACAACGAACAACGACACTCTACTCTGCCATACAAATAAAGTCTAGAAATAAATCGCTTTGTTTACTATAATTTTCCGTTTGGTTCTGTATCTCTAATGATATTCAAGGTATATAAACAGTGTCGGGTGGTAATTTGTCTATTGAGATGGTTTTGATCACCAAATAATCATAATTGTTTAGTCGTGTTTTGCTCTATAACGAAACACGTACATATGGTTATGAGCGGCACGTTTCCGTACGAAGCTTTTATGAAAGAACGGTTTTGTAAGCCAGCCACATTCCTTGTGCCCTTCGAATTAGCCATGAAAACGGGGTTTCTGCCCGACCATCTGCCATTACTCTGTCACTGGCATAACCGTTGCTTGCGTCCTTACAAACGGGTTCATCAGAACCAAGACAAAGGAAATCCAGAGACGGCAAATAAGGAGAAGCAAAAATGTTGTGGACAATACTGGTGGTGCTTTTAGTTCTATGGTTAATTGGTGCTATCGGCGGGTTTGCTGGAAATTTGATTCACCTGCTGCTTGTAGTCGCGCTTGTTGTGCTTGTTATTAACCTCGTCACTGGTCGCCGTACGGTATAACGTACGTGTGGAACCGACCGAAAGAACAAAACTTAGTGGAGTGGTAGTAAATATCTAATTTGCTACCACTTTGCTTTGCTCAAAATTCTGCGACCTTCACCTGCAACAAAGCGTTGAGGCGTGCGACCGGATACCTGTTTAATTCGGAGTAGTTATACGACGAACGGTCGTAGAAAAATTGCGGACGTTTACGCGCGCTTGAAGCAAATTTCGGGTCATTGACCAGGCGTCTCTCGAACTCGCGTTGCAGAGCTTCATTCTTAGCAAGCATCTCTCGCGCCAACTTCTCAAGAACATAATCCTCGCCAAACTCCTTCTGCTTTGATTTAGATAGTGTAAATCTTCAATAACAGAAAAACCACGACACCGGTCACGGAAACATACAACCAAATGGGGAATGTGAGGCGCGCTAGTTTTTTATGCAGACGAAACCGCTCGGTTAACGAAAAGAAGACGGTGACGAGAACCAATGGCAGCGCAACTATCGACAAAAGCACGTGCGTTATGAGTATGAAAAAGTAGACAGGTCTGATGATACCGGCCCCTTGAAACGGCGTATCGCCATGCAGACTATGATGAAGAATGTAGCTTGCAAGAAAGAGGGTCGAGAATATCAACGCGGTGATCATCCATCGCCGGTGCGTCTGCCATCTTCCTTTGGATACGTGGAACACCCCGACGCACATCGAGATGGCACTTAGTCCATTCAGCACGGCATTGAGCGCGGGTAAAAAAGAGAGCTCGTCAGAGAGCTGCGGCGGCGTCGGCTTGAAGTAGATCAACCAAAACAAGAAGGCAGTGGCAGCAGCACTCAGCGCAATAATGCCGCCCACAGCAGCGCGAGTGTTTATATGCGTCGAGTTCATATCGTCTTCTTTAATTCATTAAGCTTCAAGTTCAATCGCCGTCCAGCTTCACGCTGCCGAACGCGTTTCGAATCACTTCCACAGAAGTAGCAGTAATAGCCCGACCCACAGTGCATCCATAAAGTGCCAGTAGAGCGCCATTATAGAAGCAGCCGCTTCCTGCCTTTGATCGGCCTGCTCCTCCTTGCGATTGCCACCCGCCACAAACAGCAGGTAATACAAACCGGAAAGCCCGCCGAGCAGGTGTACGCCGTGTGTACCTGTCAAAAGATAGAAAAAAGCGCTGTACGGATTCGCTCTTAAGTAAAGGCCTTGATCAGCAAGCTGCTGCCACGCGAGTAGTTGTGAGACAAGGAATCCGGTGCCGAGCACTACAGTCAGCAGAAGCCAGCGCCGGTAACCTTGCCCGTTCCCGCGCTTCAAGCACCGGCGACCCGCTTCAAAAGTACCGCTGCTCAGAAGAATGAACACAGTGCTCAGCCAGATGAAGGGCGACCCGGCAACGGAACGCCAATGTTCTGATGAGCCCGCAAGCGCAACGTAAGCACTAATGAGCGCCCCGAACAGCATCAGGATTGAAGCAAGTGCCACACACATACCGATACGATGACGTTTCGGTGAAGCGTTGCGCGCGTCATCATCATGGTTGCCACCTTCACCACCATTTCCACCCCCACCCCCTTTGCCGCCTCCGCCACGATAACCATTGCGGCGATGACTATTGCCATCGAGACCGCTTCCCTTTCGTTTGGCAACGCGATCTTCAGGGCTTGTGACCGTAGTGATCATGGCTTCTTTCCTGCACTGTCTTTCGTTCGATTCTCAATCTGCCTGCTGCCGCTGGATGACTCTGCTAACCTGCACCGTGGATGTTGCAGCTTTTTGCGAACTAAGTCGCATCCACACGTACTGGCCCATCATTGCGAGCATAAAAAAGATGACGGCTGTTGCCACCGTCCAGGCAATCTCCAAACCGTAGCTGGATTGAGAAGCACCGGCTTGCGTTTCGCGTGATGCGGTTCGGAAGCGCTGGACAAGGTAGCCGGTGCTTATTTGCGCGATGGCGAATACCGCTCCTAATACTGTGATGATGATAAGGAACTGATGATCAATCTCGGCGCTATCCCCGGCACCGTTTGATGGCAGCCACCAACCGCGACCGACAAACAAAAACACAGCGGCTAGCGTCCCGATCCAAATCAGCAATACAAACCAGTGCTTCACGGCTTATCTCGCTTTGCTCAGAACAGTCGGCAATGTGCAACCGGCACGCAAAAGATAGTAATTGTCGAAAGCGCTATGAATGTGCAACTCGCTCACCTGTTTATTACCATCAGTATGAACAACGCCGGGAGGTAGAGCACAGACACCAGCAACAAACGCTTGGCGCTCTGACGTGTGATAGAGAGCGCGGCATGCACGCTGCTCCATAAGAACGCTGCCCCTAACAGAAGCGCTCCGTAGAAGTAGATCGTCCCGGAGATTCCCAGCGCAACCGGAAGCAGACTGACCGGAATAAGCAACAGTGTGTAAGCAATGATCTGCTGACCTGTGATGTAGCCTTCGGGTTCAACCACCGGCAGCATCTTGATGCCCGCGCGCGCGTAATCTTCACGGTACATCCACGCGATAGCTAAAAAATGCGGGAACTGCCAGAGAAACAGAATCGCAAACAGCACCCACGCTTCCAGGTTGATTTGGTTGGTCGCTCCTGTCCAACCCATTAACGGCGGCATCGCGCCCGGCAGCGCACCAATCGCCGTTGACAAAGAGGTTTTGGTTTTAAGCAGCGTGTAGCAAAGCACATATCCGACAACCACCGTCAATCCAAGCAAGGCCGTTAGGGGGTTAACGAACAATACAAGATACGCTTCGGCGAGAAGGGTTAACGCGATCCCAAAGATGAAAGCCTGCTTCGGCATGAGCTTTCCTGATGGTAGCGGGCGCGCGACCGTGCGTCGCATTAAACGATCAAGGTCGCGTTCGATATACTGGTTCAGCGTCGCGACGCCTGAACATAACAGTGCGATTCCGATCAATGTGTGAATGAACTTAAGGTAATCGAATGGTGGCTTTGCGCCGAGGCAAAATCCGGCGGCAGCAATAAGGGTGATCAGCAGTGTGATACGCGGTTTCGTCAACTCAACGTAAGCAGCGATCTTCTCGCGCAACACCAAGCGCTCGTTCGGCTCCTCGTACGGAGCGACTTGTTCTATGGCAACGCTTTTCATCATAAAGTTTGGTAGTAAACGTTTCTTTACGGCATTAAATGCACGCTTGTGTTCATCCAATACTGCTCGACCGCCGTATGCCCGACACAGCGCGTATCGCTCCGAAATTTAAGGAGTAGGGCGGATGACAAAAACATGCTGTTCAGCTATGATGACCATCTTGTTGTGAACATAATAACATTCTCACCAGCACAGTTATAGACTAACTATTTTAATGTCGTTGCTATTGCGAAAATACGCTGAGAACATTTATGTCTGCTGTAGAAGAAACCAAAAGTAAAGCCCCGACTACACCAGCGGCTTCGCGCCGTGAATCAGCTTCGTTGTTAACACGTGGGCTGGATTTGCTCAGCTCCGTTCGTTTCGGCGTTTCACTGCTTATCTTGCTTGTAGTTGCGAGCATGATCGGCATGCTGATTATGCAGCAGGAGGTTGCCGGGTTTGCAGAGTATTATGCGGAATTAACGCCTTCGCAAAAATTGATATACGGAAGCCTGGGCTTCTTTAATATCTATCACTCGTGGTACTTCAACGTGCTGCTCCTTGTTCTGTCCATCAATATCACGCTTGCCTCGGTTGATCGTTTTCCAAAAGCATGGACCTTTGTTTCGCGTCCGAAGCTTGATGCTTCCCCCACTTATTTGAGCGGGCAACCGCAGCATGACTCACTTGTCATCGACGGCGAAAGTCGAAGCGCCGCCGCAGAGCGCGTCGCGGCAGCGTGCCGTAAAGTGGGACTGAAGCCAACCATTACCGAGAAGAACAATCGGCTGTGCGTCTTTGCCGAGCGCGGCGCATGGAACCGCTTAGGGGCTTACGGGGTTCACGTCGCGCTGCTCACGATCTTCCTTGGCGGCTTTCTCACCGCGCAGTTTTCGCGCGTCGGGCAGATTAGGTTGACGCCAGGCGAAAGCGCTTCGCGAATGACCGAACTCGTTTTTACGCTTGATCAAGTTTCGAACGCGTCTGTGCCGCTTCCCTTTACCGTCATTTGCACGGACATTCAACAAAAGCTTATTCAAAAGGACGGCACAATACTCAACAACAATACGCTCGATTGGTTAACGCGCATCAAGATCAAAGATGAGCATGGCGAGCATGAAGCGCTGGTTCACCTAAATCATCCTTACGATTATCGGGGCTACCGTTTCTTCCAAGCGAGTTTCGATGATACGGGCAGCGCACGCACTATCTCTCTGCGCCTGAAACCGCAAACAGGCGGCGCGGCACAGGAGGTGCAAATTCAGCGCAACGGATCGACAATGCTACCCGACGGTACGCGCCTCGACTTCGTGAACTTCTTTCCAGATTTTCGCATCATCGGCGGCAGGCCCGACACGGCCTCTAAGGAATACAATAATCCGGCCGCACAACTAAAGGTGACAACCTCCACGGGGCAGCAGTTATCAGCTTACGCCTTTGCATCCGAGTTACCGGACAATGCGCCGGTCGGCGCGCCGGTTGGCGGCTATAAATTTCGGATGATGGATTTCGAAAAAGCGCCGCTCGCGCACGAGCTTTCCGTCAAGTACGATCCGTGGCATGGCTCGCAAGTATTCTACCTCGGTGGCGCGCTCTTGATATTGACGCTATGCTCCGTCTTCTTCTTCTCACACGAACGAGTATGGGCGCTCATTGAAGAACGCGCCGGCGGCAGCTACGAAGTGCTACTTGGCGCAAATACCAACCGCAACCTGCAGGCTCTCGAAACTCGTTTCCAGCGTCTCACAAACGCTGTCGCGACAGACAATAGTCCTTCTCTCCATGAGGCTAGAACGTTATGAGTGAAGTTCTCAAACAACCAGCGATTGTCAATTCGTCTGAGATTGAACTCGGCAAATCACCTTTATGGTCGTACCTGCCGGCGGTCCTGCCAATTGTCGGCGCTGTCTTGATGGTGCTGATGAGAATACAGTTTGGCGGCGAACGTTTCATTTCCGATGGCGCGCTGATCATGATCGCGCTTGCGGGCTACCTGACGGCGGCGGTCTTTCTTCTCACCAACCTCTACGCTCCATCAAGCACGGCGCAGCGTCTAGGCTTGTGGTTTGCGAGCGCGGGCGTCTTCTTTAATCTATCGAGTTGGGGCGTGCGCTGGATTGCTGCGCGTGATCGCGAACTGGAGATCATCGCGCGACAAAGCGGCGAGATGCCGTGGTTTTGGCGCTACATCCCGTTTGCCAACCTTTATGACTTGAGCATCGCTTTCGCTTTCGGCGCAGGTATTACAACGCTGTTCATCGCTCGGCGTCGAAGCATGCGTATTATCGGTGCGTTGTCGCTGCCGTTGATTTCGCTCATCCTTCTCTTGGCTGTCTTTATCGGCAACGAATTTATTGATCTGCCGCCGATACTGGATTCCTATTGGAGACCGATTCACGTCGGCATCGCATCAATGAGTTACGGCGTGGCGCTGGTCTGCTTTGCCGTGGCGGTAATGTATCTGTTAAAGGATGGCGTCAAACCTGAAGCGATGGCGATTTGGTCAAGTATTTTCGCTCTCTCTGTGATCGCTACGATCAGTAAATTTTCGGTGCTGACCACGGGCAAGTATGCCGCTTCTACTTTTCTTCTCGCGGAGAATCGAAGAATACCCATTCCGCTGCGCGCCGATATTCCATACGTGGGTGTGCTATTGGTTATCAGCGCCGTGCTGCTCGTTGGAGTGATCATCGCTTTTGGTCAATACCTTGCAAACGCAAATGAAACGGCTCGCGCATGGGGGCATCGTCTGCTCAAACTCGCCTCGGTGACGCAGGCGTGCGCGATTGTCCTGCTTGTTAGTCAGATTAAAAACCTATCGAACATCACTTCGCTTATTGATCCGCGGCAGTACGAACGGTTCGGCGCTTTTCTTGCCGAGAAGGGTGAGGGGCTCACTCCTGATCAGATCGCGCAACTTAGCGGGGTGCAACTTGCGCAGGGTGCGGCTGAGTGGATCAAGATGGAGGGTTCAAAACTATTTTTGAGCCTCAATGCCAACCCCGTCGAACTCGCCGCACTGATCACGGCCTTCGCGGCAACATTCTTCGTTATTATATTCAGCATCCGCACCGAACGATTACGCGTCGCATTGCCCTCGCTAGAGAAGCTAGACGGCTTGATGTACAAAACCGCCAGCATCACGTTTGCAGGGCTTGCGATGCTATTGATTACGGGTGCGATCTGGGCAAACGAATCGTGGGGCCGATACTGGGCATTCGACCCGAAAGAGACCGGCGCGTTTGTCGCCTGGCTCACTTATGCTGGTTATCTTCACTCACGCATTGCACGCGGGTGGACCGGACGCAGATCAGCGTACTTTGCCGTCGTCGGCTTTCTGCTGATAATCTTTACATATCTCGGCGTCAGCTACCTGCTGCCGGGACTCCATTCATACGCTTGAGAAGCGAAGCAACTCACTTGAACTGAGACGAGCGCTTGGCAACAGACTGCTCTTGCTCAAACTTTTGCGATGTCGAAAGAAAACTTTTTGTTTACCATGGTCGGCCTGCTTGCGGGCATGATCATCGGATTTCTATTCACCAACAGCATCAATCAACGCGGCAACTTGCAAACGCAAATTGCTTCGCCAAGTGCTCCGGTGCTCGTGTCGCCCACCGCCGGTAACAGCCCGCTTACCAATCCCGGCGGCGCGTCGGCGCAAGCTGAAATGAGTATGGCCGATGTTCAAGCGACGATTGAACAAGCTAGAAGCGACCCTGACAACTTTGAAGTACAAATAAAAGCTGCACAGCTTTTTTACCAGATTCGCCGCTTTGACCAAGCTCTCCTGTTTTTAGAGCAAGCTAATAAACTTCGCCCTGATAACTACGAAGTGATAGTTCAAATGGGCAATGCTAATTATGATGCCGGTCGCTACGAACAAGCCGAGCAGTGGTACAACGCTGCTTTACGAAAGAAGCCTGATGATGTGAACGTTCGTACTGATCTGGGCCTCACGTTCTTCTTCCGCCAACCGCCGGACATTGACCGCGCGATTGCGGAGTATCGACG
>JACCTF010000979.1 GCA_013812565.1 Pyrinomonadaceae bacterium
GGGTCAACTCGGATTCGAGTGGAGTTAAAGTAGCAGAAGTCGAGGTTTGATCCAATGTTTATCGCTGTTCTTTGACATCCTGATTTTGGCACGTTTTGCGCTACACTGCTCCACGATTTCAGGAGGAGTCGAGACATGAAGCGTGCGAACACTCTGCAGAAGCTTTTCTCTTTCCCTGGCTTCCGCGCTAAGCAACGCCTCAACGGCATCTTTGGTGATCCGATGGCGAGAATGATCGATCTCGAGCGGCGGAAAAAGGGGCGCTCTGCTCTGGCTGCGGAAAGCTCTCTTTCACCTTCTATGATCGAGAGCAGAGGCAAGTCCGAGATCAGTCGGTGCTCGGCTGGCGCATATATCTGCGCTTTGAGAGACGGCGCGTAATCTGCGCGGTTTGCAAAGCAGTGAGAGTGGAGAGGCTTGACTGGCTGGCAGACAATCCCCGGTATACCCGCCGCTTGGCCGTGCAGGTGGGTCGTCTCTGTCGTGAGATGACCAACAAGGCAGTAGCGGAGGCTCTGCAGCTTCATGCAGAGACGGTTAAAGAATTGGACAAGCAGTACATGCGGGAGGAGTTGACGCGCCACCCTCCTGCGGGTCCGCGAGTGATCGGGATTGATGAGCTCTCCATCAGAAAGGGGCACACCTATCGGATCATTGTTTCTGATGTGGAGCGTAGTCGAGTGATCTGGGTCGGTGGAGAAGGGCGCAAAGAGACTGATTTGGACCTGTTTTTCGCAGATATAGGAGAGAAGAAGACTGGCAAGATAGAGGCGGCGGTGATAGATATGTGGAAGCCGTTTCGGCTCTCGCTCACCAAGAATGCCACGCAGGCACAGATCATCTATGACAAGTTCCACGTCATGGGTCATTTGGGAAAGGCGATGGATGAAGTGCGCAGGCAGGAGTACAAGCGGGTGGCAGAAAAGGACCGGGCGTTCATCAAGGGGCAGCGCTACACGCTGTTGTCACATCGGGAGAACTTGAGCAGGGAAGGTAAGGAGTCGTTGAAAAAGCTGCTGGCTGCCAACCGTCGATTACACACAGCTTATCTGCTGAAAGAGGAGTTTGGGCAGCTCTGGGATTACCGCAGTGAGGCATGGGCGCGGAAGTTCTTCGAGAGGTGGAAAGAGCAGCTGAAGTGCCAGAGATTGAAGCCGTTTGAGAAGTTTGCTGCGCTGGTAGAGAGACACTGGGAAGGGATCATCTCTTACTGCAATCCAGCCAACAAAGTGAAGCTGGGGTTTGTCGAGGGAGTCAACAACAAGGTGCGGGTGATCCAACGCCGAGCATACGGGTACAGAGATGAGGAGTACCTCAAGCTCAAGATTCTGACGGCGTTTTTACCGAGAAAGTAGCCGATTTTACCCACTCGAATCCGAGTTGACCCATTGATTATTGAACGCTCGGCTGATCCCGGCGGCGATTCGGTTGCGCGTCCAAGCCTTAGAGCTCCAGTCGTAGAACACCTCATCTGAGACAAATACTCTGAACTGCTTGTCTCCGATATTGATCGGGTGTTCGGCCAGAAGGCGATTACGATAACGTGTGGAGTTCACCGGATCGCGCCAGCGTCGCTCGAACAGGTTGCGGTCAGTGAAGAGGAACCGCTTGAGCGGCGGCGCGCGAACCGTCGCGGCGAAGTTGAGCCGGTTCTCGTAATTCCTCCGGTCGGGCGTCGGCTGCGTCGCGACGTAAAAGTAGAACGGAGCAAGCGTGAGGTAGTTGTTTACTTTGAAGGCAAAGCCGACGGCGAGGCGCTCTTCAACAAAATCGGTCACGCGACGGCCGAGATGCACCTGTGTGCTCAAGAATAGATCGGCGCTTTTGTTGAGTGGCATGGTGATCTGCACCTCGGGCCGGATCTGCGTGTCACCCTGCGGCGCGGGCTGTCGGGATTGAGCGAGGCCAGCGCTGGCGCAAACAAGAATCAACGCGCCGAGCCGCAACGGCGAAGAAAGTCTCCCGGTGTACTCGACCAACTTTGTTGGATGCATAAAAGATTTACGGGCGCGGATAGAACGATTCATGGGCTTGCTCCGCTCTATTTAGAAGGACGATTGGAACCGGACTCGGCGTTTCCAAGGTCTGGCAGCGTGACCATCTTTGCACCCACTATGTTTTCTGTGGCGAGAATGTTAGCCATATTGGATGACGGTTTGAATGATTATGGCTTATCAACCAACGAAGGCAAGTTTGCTTTGACCGATCCTTCGGAAAACTCAAGCTCGACACCGTTATGTAACTCCCAACGTTCTTCATAGGAGACTTCTGCGCCGGGCTTCAGGGTGACGAGCGGGCCAAGCGTTTCGAGTTCGAGTATACGGTTGTTGGTAAACAACTCGACCGACGAGCCGAGATCGGGGTAGCGCGCACCTTCGATGTGGTTGAAACGTTTGACGAAGAGATAGGGCTTTAGGTAGTAGGCCGCCCATCCGACGTTGTTCGCGATGCCGATTTTGGCTCGCTCTTTCGCCCCTTCATTGCCCGCCTTATGCCGCAGCAGCACGTAATCAGTGCCTAGATAATACCGATCATCACGCACGTCTGTGTAAGGCCACAACGCGAGTTGACGATTGGGCAACAAACGGTCGGGATGAAATTTCGTCGGCAGCGGGCTGATCGCAAACCCGCCCGGTGACATCACGCTGATGGCCCACGGCGCAAGCTCAACTGACCCGCGTCCTATATTCCTAAGACGATGTAGCACACGAGCTTCGGGCTTTGTTGGATGGAGTGTAACTTCGATTGTTTTCTGAATGCCGGTCAGCTTTTCAACCGGGGCCGTGAGCCGCAGGCCGTTCTTGATCTGAGAGACTTCGATCAAAGCGTTGTCCGGCTGATAGGTTCTTACTTTGTCCTCTGGCGCATGCCACAGCCGATGCCCGCCGTAATTGCGCCACTCTTCGCCGCCGGTCTTGCCCGCGAAATCTTCGCGCACATAAAAGAGGTTCTTTTCACCCGCAAAGCTGAATGAGATGATGCGCGGCCCGATGTCGGTCGTGGCAATAAGTTCGATTGTGCCGTTCGTCACGCGGTGGCAGTTCGGCCAGCCTTGATAATCGATCTTCTCGATTTTGACTTGCGCCATGAGGTTCGTGCAATTGCCGAAAAGAAGCGCCAGAAATAATGAGCGCGTAAGGTGCGTTACGAGTGTTGAGAGCGGATTGATGAATCTGCTTTTCATATTTATTAGTTCACCACAGGGACACAGAGATTACACAGAGTAAAATATAGTAAGACAGAAAGCAGTAAACAGCAGAAAGCTTTTGACTGCCTTCTGCCTACTTTCCTTCGATACTCTGTGGTGAGTAATGACCTTCCGTACACTCAAGTATAAGCTGCTCTAAAGCGACACCCGTTTTAACTTGCCGCCCAGCGCAAACAACACCACGACGCCTGCCGCGGGCATGAGCGCCACGATAAAGAAGATTGGCACGAACGATACTTTATCAATCAACCACCCGGTTAAAATGGGGAAAAGCCAGCCGCTGAAACCTCCGGCGATGCCGGTCAGCGCCGTCACCCTGGCCGCCGCGTTATTCGGGAAGAAATCCGTAATCGTCGCGAACATATTGGCCGAGAGCGCGTAGTGGCCGAGGTAGACCAAACAAATTGCGCCCCACCAGATGACCGGCAGATTGCCCATAACGACGACGATGCTCAGGGCACACAGGGCTGCACCCGCGAACATCACTACCTTACGCGCCCGGTCAACGCTGAAACCGGCTTTGATAAATACCCCGGTGATCCATCCGCCGCCGACGCTACCAACGTCGCCGAAGATCGGCGGCAGAACGGCGAGCAGTCCAATCGCCACCATGCTGTAGCCGCGCGTCTGTGATAAATAG
>JACCTF010000992.1 GCA_013812565.1 Pyrinomonadaceae bacterium
GCAGTAGGCAGTAGGCAAGCGTTGATTCGGTATTGTTGTATGTCAAGCTCATGTTTCATCTGCTGGCTGCAGAAACTTCGGGCTGCTTTCTGCCTATTGAACCGGGAGATAGAAGATGTCATCAGTCATCGAAATAGAAAATCTGACAAAGGATTACGAGGTTGGTTTCTGGCGTAAGCGCCGTGTGCGGGCGCTTGATAATCTCACGCTCACTGTGGCGCAAGGCGAGGTCTTTGGTTTTCTCGGAGCCAATGGTGCTGGGAAAACAACTACGCTTAAGCTGCTGATGCGCTTAATCTACCCGACCGCCGGATGCGCGCGTATTCTCGGTCGCGACATCAATGATGTTTCTATGCACCGCCGTATCGGCTACCTGCCGGAGCAACCTTACTTCTACGACTACCTTTCGGCCCGCGAACTCGTGGAATACTACGCGGAGCTTTTCGGCTACAAGCGCGCGGCGCGGCGGCAACGTGCGGCCGAACTCCTTGCGCGTGTCGGGTTGGAAGAGGCGGCATGGGACAAGCAGTTGCGCCGCTTCTCCAAAGGCATGTTGCAGCGCGTCGGGCTTGCGCAGGCTTTGGTGAACGATCCTGAAGTGGTGTTTCTCGATGAGCCGATGAGTGGGCTTGACCCCTTAGGCCGTCGCGAGGTGCGGGATCTGATTGCTTCGCTGCGGGCCAAAGGCGTCACCGTATTTCTGTGTTCACATATTCTTTCCGACATCGAAGTGTTATGTGATCGCGTGAGCGTGATGAGGGGCGGTAGGCTTGCTTATATCGGAACGATTCACGCACTGCGTGAAACGGGCGCAAGCAGCGACAGTCATCGCATGGAGATCACAGTTGCAATCGCAGAGGCGGCAAGCATTGAACGAAACTTAAGTTCACTTGCGCCGCCGTTGAAAGTAGTTGCAACCCCCGGCGGAGCACGGATTGAACTAACAAATGAGCATGATGTTATGGAGGTGCTTGCGGTAGTAGCGAGATGTGGCGCACGGCTTGTTTCCGTGAACCCGCTCGGCAGTTCGCTTGAGGAGATATTTGTGCGCGAGACAAAGGCAGAAGCCCGACCTTGAGGGAGGGCTTCCGCCATGCGTTCTCGTACTGCTTACTTGAATCGGACGCCAGCCACTTCCATCTTGATGTCAGCTCGCACTGCGTCTTTTCTGATCTGATCGAGCATGATGCGCGCCTGCATTGTTCTGTTTGCTTCAAGTTCAGCCTGACGCCCTGTTGGGATGAAGATCACAGTGCGCTCTTTGACAGAGTTGCCTTCTGAGTCAATCACTGCGCCGCGAATCTCCAAACCGTTAATGGTGCGCCCTGTGAAGTTGCGCACGGTGGCGCGGAGTTCCATCACTATGTCGCCGAGCGGACGCGTGGACTCGAAGGCTTCTATTCCGTCTACGACGACGCGCTCACGAATTCGCTCAAATTCCGGCGACCCGGGGCGCAACGCTCCAGCCAGTCTTGGCGGTCCGCTGCCGGTGGATGGCGGTTGTGCTAAGAAGAAATATATAAGTCCGGCAACCAGCAACGCGGAGATAATGCCCACGATAACAAAGATCATGAGCCGCGTTCTATCTTCCCCAGTTCTATTCGCTTCTGAATAAGCCATAGCATTTTGAAAGTGATGAGTCATGAGTAACAAGATCGAAACATCTGCCTTTCTAGGCATCACGCATCACTATTATTGTCATCCTGTGCGGACGCGCAAGTCCGTTGGTAGCGTCGCGATAAGGGGGCTATTTCCGACGAGCGAACCGGTGCCGGTGCGTAGTTGCGTCTTGTGCAGCCACACTATGCGAAAGCGACTGCCGCTGCTTGGTTTGCTTTCAACAGTGATTTCGCCGGCCAGTAATTCGACGATCTTGCGCGTTAAGGCCAGCCCCAACCCTACTCCGTTGTAAGCACGCGCAAGTCGATCATCTACCTGCCTAAACTCATCGAAGATATATGTTAGTGCTTCGCTTGGAATACCAATACCGGTGTCGCTTACTTCTACATACCAGCGCTGATCGTCAAGTGGTGCGGCAACGATTGAGACCTGACCGGCGGATGTAAACTTGATCGCGTTGTTCACCAAATTTGAGATCACTTTCGAGAATTTCTGTCGATCAGTCATCACATACCCGAGTTCAGGCGCTACTTCAAGGCGCAACTCTAAACCCTTATTGCGAGCTTCTGTAGCATAGCGCTCGGCGATTTGCTTTACGACTTGTTCAACCTCGACGCTTTCGAGTTGAAGCGCTGAACGGCCTGCTTCAAGCCGTGAGTAATCGAGCAGATCGTTAACGAGCAAGAGCAGAGAGCGCGCGTTGCGCTCCATGCGCATGACCGATTCGCTTTGTAACGGAGCGAGCGTGTATTCGCGGTCTAGCCCGAGCGTCTGGCACAAGCCGATGATGACGTTTAGAGGTGTGCGCAGTTCGTGAGTGATGCCTATAATAAAAGCTGACTTCAAGCGATCATGCTCGCGCAGGCGGTCGTAAGCGGTAACAAGTTCGTTATGTTGCTGTACATCTTCGGTGATGTCACGAAACACCGCGACCATTCCCTCGCGGCGATTCTCATCACCCAGCAGCGGCGCGGCGCTAACGGCAACAAACCTTTCCTCTCCATCACCGCGTAACATCTTTAACTGCTCACCAGAAACACGTTCGCCACGTTCAAGAGCGCGCCCGAGTGGTGTCTCCCCCGGTTTAAGCTCGCGCCCCTCCGCATCCCGCAGGTGCATATCAACGATCAACGCGTGCACGCCGTCGCGAAATTCACCCGGCTCGCGCCCCATGATCTTGGCGGCCATCGGGTTGATCCGGTAACGATTTTGCCGGTCAACGATAACAACCCCCTCGTTCATCTGGTTGATAACGCTTTCAAGTTCGGCGTTACGCGACTTCTCGGCGGCAAAGGCCGCAGTCGCGAGCTTTTCAGCGCGCACACGCTTCGATACTTCCGATAGAATCAAAAGCAGATCGCCGCGAGCCGCACTTCGCGCAGTCGTGGGCCAAATGGTTATATCCCAGAACTTTGAGGCATCAGCCTCCGCATTATCGCCGCGCGCGATCATTTCAAGCGGCAATCCATAAGTGATAAAGGGGCGGCGTGTGCGGCGTACGTCTTCAACCACGTCACTTAGAATCGCTAACCCGGCGGCCGCTTCATATAACCCGCGCCCTGTCAGCGAAGCGGCGTCGCGACCGACAAAGCCTGTGAATGTCTGATTAGCTTTACGCACAATCAGTTGGGCATCAAGCACAACGACGCCGAGCGGTAAACCGTCGAGCACTTCTTCGATGAAGTCGCCCTGCGTCTGCACTTCGTTAAACTTAGACTGGAGACTCGCGGCCATGGCGTTGAAGCTCGTCGCCATTGTGCCGACTTCGTCACTGGTCTGAACCGCTACACGCTCGTGCAATTTTCCTTCGCCGAAGGTTGAAACCGAAGAAGCGAGTTGGCGCAGAGGTTTTGTGAATCGCCCAACAGCCCACACGCCAAGCAAAATCGAGGCAAGCAGTGTCAGCGCCCATGTCACCGTGAGCATCAAGGCCGAACGGCCCGCCGGAGTGTCTTCCGGCAATGGCACACCAACGGCAACGCTCCATCCGTACTGCCCAACCCGTTTTGTTCCCGTTAAACGAACCGAACCATCACTCCATTTTTGTGGAGAAACTTCGGAAGGGAAAGTTAATGGGATGGGTAGCAGCGCGCTCGCGCTCGGGTCTTGGACAGGACGCCCTTGCCGGTCAAAGATCACAGTCAGCGTGCCAGGCGTAGGCCATTCATGCTCGCGTATGTATTGGTAAAGCTGATTGGCTGCGGTAGGCGTGACCACACTTGACTGCGCCGCCTCGGAGGAGAGTTCTTTGAGCCACGAAGCGAGCGTTGCCGCAGCGGCGGCTGTTTCGCGAAGTGCGCTGGTTCTAGCCTGTTCAGTTAGGCTTCGCCGGTAACTGTTTAACTGGGTAAGGCTAATGATCAGAACCGGCAGGGACAACACGGCAAGCATCACCAATAGTTTGGTGCGTACGCTCAGAGGGGTCGGCGTTTTCTTGACTCGCTTCATTGTTGCTTACTGCGTTCCGGAAATTTTGCGACCGGGGCACGACGTGGTGGCGGCCAGATAGAGGTGCGCGTGCTAACGGGTGGGCGTTGACTTGCCGCATAAACGATCACTGATTGCGTAATCATCTCATCAATAAATCTGTTGGCGCGTGCGAGCGCATTGTGCAAGTTTTGAACGTCCTCATCGTGTGCAATACCCCCTTCACGCCACAAGAAAGCATTGATCACCTGACGCAAGATCATCAACTCGCATGCCACCTCATCAAGTAAAACTCCCTGCTGAAAGCGTACTTGCGGGAAGACCCGGAGGTGTCTCGCCGCTTCCGCTATTTGTTCATCAGTGGGCGCGGCGCCAAGCAAGCTGCTGAGTTGATCTAAGATGTCCGGGAGGTGGTTTACGAGTTGCCCATAGGACAACAAAGATGTTAGCTGCGTGCGGCGTTCTGCATAGATCCCATCGATCCACTCGTTCGTGATTGCTCCGGTGCACCGTTTTATGAGGGGAGCAAACTGTTGTGTCATCAGATCAAGACTCCTTTGTCATGCTTTAAGGACGAAAGTAACAGCCGAGTCCGAAGCATTCACCCTTTTGCGAGAAGCCGGTCGAGAAGATCATCTAGTTGATCAAAGTCGATTGGTTTGGTGACATACTCATTGCACCCGGCGGCCAACGCATCGGCGTGGAAGTCGGCCGTGTCATGGGCGGAGACGGCAACAATCGGCACCATCCGTAGCTCGGCATGCTCGCGTATACGGCGCGTCGCCGCGAGTCCATCAAGCACTGGTAAGCTTAAATCCATCAATATCAGGTTGGGTAGCTCGCGTGTGGCTAGTTCCACGGCCTCTTGGCCGTCCTCGGCTTCCACCACGCGATAGCCGCTCATTTCCAGCAAACGTCTCATCATAAAGCGATTATCTTCAAAATCCTCAACCACCATAATCGTCAAATCGCCGTTGTTACCTTTGTTCATAAACTCCCCTCCCGCCCTCCGTTTCGCTCGGCAATTGTTTAGGTGGCGGATGCCAGTACAATCTGCATGGCTAGATTACACCCCTGCTTTTTGCTAACATGCTGCATCGTAATCCGACATGTTTGTAACCAATCCTTGAGCCTAATCGATACACAAGTGATGATTCATTCTGCTCATACCAAACGAAATAAAGCTGTTTGTCTTAACGCGCGATGAAGCCGCTCTCACCAGAAGCAGAAGACACTAAAGCCTTACAAGAGCTTGGGCGCGCCTCCGTGCAGGTAATTCATGATCTAAAAAATCAGTTCAACGGTCTCAAACTCTATGCCACGTTTCTGCGCAAGCGGATTGAGCGAAATGAGCGACCGGCAGATGAGCATGAAACGATCATTAAACTGATCGCCGGAATAGAGCGGGCGGCAAGCGATTTGGCGACGTTAGTGCGTTATGGCCGGGAGCTCAATATACAGTCTCAGCCACGTGTGGACTTAGCCCGTGTGTTGTCGATGGTTTTAACCGAGAATAAGCATCTGGTTGAGATAAGCGCTGATTCCTACGAAGGTCGGTTTGATATAACCGCACTCAGCGAGGCGTTCAAGGACATTGCGACGATTATGTGCCCGCCAGGTGCGGAAACAAGTTTGCTGAAGGTTCACCTACAACGTGATGACGGTGACAATGATGACCAGCGTGCGCTAGCAGTTATTGAATGGCGTGGTGTGGAGGGCGACGGTGTGCGACGTAAATTTCCTCCCAGCGGTGCCAACGGGGTGCGCATGGCGCTGGCGGCCAGAACAATCGAAGCGCACGGCGGTGCGGTTGAATATATTCCCGATGGTCTGCGCACGCGTTTGCCACTTGTACTGTCGGAGTAAATCTACAAAACGTGCACGCGCAAGGAAGACAACCGTTTCTGAACCAAGCGCGGCTAAAGTCTTTTCCGTGAAGGGGGCGAAGGTGGAACGTAGAGATATACGCATTCTAGTGGTTGACGATGAGCCGATGATGGCTGACTCGTTAAAGCAGAATTTGGCCGAGGAAGGCTTCACAGTAGACACAGCCGCAACTGGCGCCGAAGCACTCGATCTGTTTGATCGCGGTGGGCACCATCTAGCGATCTGTGATCTACAGCTTCCAGACATGGATGGGATGGAGGTCTTGCGCCATATCAAAGACGCGCGGCCGTCGACCGAGGTGATTGTGGCGACCGGCTACGGCACGGTGGCCCGCGCCGTTGAGGCCACCAAAGCCGGCGCGTTCTATTTTGTCGAAAAGCCTTTTGACTTTGACCAGCTTGAGCCCCTTATTGAAAAAGCCCTTGAACGACGCGAGCTAATGGCTGAAACCGAGAGCATGCGCCGTCAGCTCTCGACCCGCACCGAGTATTTCAACATCATCGGCGCTTCCAAGTCGATGCAGATTGTTTATGAAACCATTGATTCGGTTGCTAAATCTGATGCCATCGTCTTAGTCGTCGGCGAGTCAGGCACCGGCAAAGAGTTGATCGCCAACGCCATTCATTACAATTCTCTGCGCGCCAAAAAACCCTGGATCAAAGTAAACTGCGCGGCACTACCCAAAGAACTCATTGAGTCCGAACTATTCGGCCACACCAAAGGCGCTTTCACCGGCGCGCACGCCGACAAGGAAGGATTGGTTCAACATGCTGCGGGCGGGTCACTACTGCTCGACGAGATTGCCGAGATGCCGGTTGAGTTGCAGCCTAAACTTCTGCGCGTACTGCAGGAACGAAGCTACCGTAAGATCGGATCGGAGAAGACATACGCCGTAGATTTCCGCTTGATCTGTTCAACCAACCGACTGCCCGCCGACGCTATCCGCGAAGGTATGCTGCGTGACGACCTTTTCTATCGCATCTCGACGATTACCATTCACGTTCCGCCCTTACGCGAACGTACCGAGGACATTCAACTGCTTGCCGAGCACTTTTTGAAGATGTATGCGCGCAAGTACGTGCGCCCGATTACAGGTATCTCGCAGGTCGCTTATGGCCGCCTGTTCGCGCACGCCTGGCCGGGGAACGTCCGCGAGCTACAGAATGTTATCGAACGCGCCGTGCTGCTCGCCAAAGGTAATAAGATTGAACCCGTTGATCTTCCCTTTGACAATGGCTCACGGCCTGAGACTACGGCACAGAACGCGACATGGGATGTGCCGCCGAACATGACGCTTGAAGATATTGAGAAATTGGTGATCGAAAAGACACTGCAGCGAACCGCAGGCAACAAGCAGGCTGCGGCCACGCTCCTTGGCATATACCGTCCACGCCTCTACAGCAAAATTAGGAAATACAAGATCGACGTTTCCGCGCTCGCCGCGTCATAGGCGGAACGAGCATCAGCAAACTTAGTTGAGATTTTAGGGAAAAGGAGCGAAGCAGTTTTGCCGCGCTCCTTTTTGTTTTTGCCGTTTAACACAAAGTACGAACTGCCCGTAATTCTTCCTTACTCGCTTAATCAATTTGATATGTTGCGACGCTGGTTGGCGTCTCGAAGCAGCGGACTTTGTAAACTTGGACGCGCTCATCTGTGACGCGCGAAGCGAGGCGGTCGAGAAAGTATCTGGCGAGATTCTCCGCCGATGGATTCAACTCTTCATCAAACGGCGGCAGTTCGTTGATGTTGCGGTGATCCAGATAGTGCACGACTTCATCGGCTGCCGCTTTCAATTCGCCGAAATCGACGAGCAACCCAATGTTGTCTAGTTCGCGACCACGCGCGTAAATCTCTATTTTGTAGTTATGCCCGTGCAGGTTCTCGCACTTTCCCTTGTAGCCGCGCAACTGGTGCGCGCTTGAAAAGTTGCGTTCAATCATTACTTCAAAGTACCCGGCCATCTGTTTCTGTACCTTTTTACTCGCCTGATGTTTGGATATAAAACTACAATAGCCTGAGCTGCCTGCTCTATCAATGCCTGCTCTATCAGAGATGTCACTGACGTGGACGCGGCGGCCCACCAGTCGCACGCGCGGCGGTCCAGGGCGGGACAATACTGTTCATACGCGCATATGCAATCGACTGCCCTAAGTGTTCGTGCATGTGCGTTGCCATCGTGAAGAAGACGTCGCGGACGGTTGTGGCTCTGCCAAAGAACGTTGCCGGTTTGTCCAGGTCTGTCTCGGGCGTATTCATCGCTGCCTGCCGCACGTGATCGAAGGATTGTTTCAGCATCTCCACGACTTTCGTTTTGTCTGTGACTGTGCGTTCCATGTTGCGGTCAATCCCGGCTGGCGGCTTGGCGCCGACAAACTGCGGAATGAAGAAGTTGGCGACGGCCAAATGCATAAAAACTTCGCTCATAGAGCGGACTCCTTCGCCTGGTCGCCATGCGTACTTTTCCTGGGGCACGGCCTGCGCAAGATCAACATATTTCTTTTCCATATCGTCCAACTGCCGCATGAACTCGGCGCGAAACCCCGCCGCGGGCGTAGCTGTCGCGGGCGTGGCCGCAGTCTTCGGTGCTTGTGTGCTTTGAGCCGGCGTCAGAGCAGCACTGCCCATAACCAGCAGAGTCAGCAGCAGCGTATTCAACATTCTTCGTTTCATATTTGTTCTCCAATCGGGTTAATGGCTCGCTTTGTCAGCAGGGCGTTAAAAGGGCACCTCCGCAGTTTCCTGGCTTCGGTGGAAGATGCGCGCGACCTCTTCAATGTCAGATGTAATGTGGCACGCGGGTAAACTTTCGAGAAACAATCTGCCGTAAGCTTTGGTGCGCAGACGCGGATCGAGCACGGCGAGCACGCCGCGATCCGTCTGGCTGCGGATCAAGCGACCCAAACCCTGCTTCAAAGCGATGATCGCTTGCGGCACGCTGTATTCATAGAAGCTTGATCCGCCCGCGTCGTCGATAAACCGTTGCTTGGCCGCGACGACCGGATCACTTGGCACAGCAAACGGCAGCTTGTCGATAATGACACATGACAGTTGATCACCGCGCACGTCGACTCCCTGCCAAAAGCTCGACGTGGCAAACAGCACCGCATTCGGTGTTTGGCGAAAGCGTTCAAGCAACCCGGCTTTCGATGCGCTGCCCTGCACCAAACACGGGTAACCAACTTCGGCGGCAACCCGTTCGTAAAGCGCTTTCATTCCGGCAAAGCTGGTTGACAGCACAAAGGCGCGCCCCTGCGTGACCTCCAAAATACTTATCACTTCGCCGGCCGCTCGCTCAGTCCACTGCGGCGAACGCGGATCAGGCATGAGCGGCGGCAGATACAGCACGGCTTGCTCTTGGTAATCAAAACTTGACGGCGCAAGCAGCTCATCGGTTTCTTCAAATAGCCCGAGACGCTCGCGCACAAAGGCGAAGCTTCCGGCGCTGGCGAGCGTCGCGGAAGTCATCACCACGGTCTCAACTTTCTCAAAAAGCTTATCCTGCAGCAGACTCGAAACGTCAATCGGCGTAGCGCGCAGGAAACGCCCCCGTCCACGCTGCTCTAACCAATAGACATAGCAACGGTCATCTCCGGCGACAATGAATTGAAGATTGAAACGCGCTTCGCGAATGCGGCGGACCATGTTCTCGACTTCCGGCGGTTGCTCGCGAAGCGCATCAAGCGTCGTCTCCACCCGACCGAGCGCGCCATCCAAAAGAAGGTATGCTTGCCCAAGCGCCGTGGCCTCGATCTCGCCGCTCGTTGTTCGACGAGCGAACGTGCCCGGCAACAAAGGAAAGCGCCCTTCTTCGCTGCCCTCCCCGCGCCCTTCACGGAAACCCATCCAAAACGCTTCGGCAAAACGGGCGACACGCGCCGCCGCTTTCATAAGATCACGATTAACGCTTACATCCGTGAGCGGCAACAGTTGAAGATCGCGCAGCAGATCTTCGATTTGATAACTCGACACCTGCGCGCCGAAATACTCAGCCGCGATGTCCTCAATCAAATGCGCTTCATCGAAGATCACCGCCGAGTAATCAGGGATCACCTGCCCGTACTCGCCTCCACGCAAAGCGAGGTCGGCGAAGAACAAGTGGTGATTAACGATCACGATGTCGGCATCGGTCGCCATTTTTCTCATCCGTGTGATAAAGCACGGATCAAAGTCCGGGCATTTTTGGCCGAGACACGTTTCGGAGCGCGCGTCGATATGACGCCAGAAGGGAAGGTTTTCGGGGAGATATGTGAGTTCAGCGCGGTCACCGGTCGGCGAATCTCTGACCCAGCGGCGCACTTCATCAAAGTCATTTAGTTCAGTGAGGCTCTCAAGCACCGGCGAGCTTTCAGCTTTTTTTATGCGCTGCAAACACGCGTAATTACTTCTCCCCTTCATGTATGCGGCAGTGAATTTTCGAGGCAGCACGCGCTGCAGAAAAGGAACATCCTTCTCCATCAATTGTTCTTGCAGATTCTTCGTGCCCGTCGAGATGACGACGCGACTGCCGCGCGCCGTCGCTGCCGCGATTGCCGGAACAAGATACGCCAGAGTTTTGCCTGTTCCCGTGCCTGCTTCAACAATCAAGTGATGCTTATCTTCGAAAGCGCGCAAGACCGCTTCAGCCATCTGGACCTGGCCGGGCCGATACTCATAATCGGGGTGCGCCCGCGCAATCAATCCATTCAATCCGAAGATAGCTTCCATGAGTAAATCTTAAGAAGTTGTAGGGCTGACAATATCTAAAGTGATTCGCCTTCACTGAACAGATCATCGACCGGCATTCGCCATCCCGGCACGGCGGGTTCGGCATCGGCAATATCACCACGGATGAAAATCATTGGATGATCGGGATCATCCGCGTGATAAGCTTTCACCACATCATCGCTGAGCAGATCAACATCCCACACGTCGAGTGTTCCCGCTGCAAAGTACCCGGCACTCTTGCGCGCATCCGCCGCTCTGCTTTGATGCCATAATCATTCTCGCTTCTGATTTCAACGGCAAAGACAGGTGC
>JACCTF010000978.1 GCA_013812565.1 Pyrinomonadaceae bacterium
GTTCTGACGATCCGATGTTTCGCCGTCTCACACGCGGGCGCGAGGGTCTGTTTCGCGATGTGACGAACGAATTCTTTGCAAGCCTCTGCCTTCGGCGCTTCGACATTGTGCGGTGCCAACGTTTAGCGGGCACGAGCCGCTGGTTGTACCTGTTGCGGAAGAAGTAAGTGGTTCGCCTCGGCTGGTTCTGGGCTTCGACATCCGGTCAGTTGCTTCGGCTGCGCGACTGTTGCTTACTCATTTTCACTATGACCAGTTTCTTTCTGCTAACGCGATCCTTGATGCGCGACCCGGAGACAGGCTTCCGCGAGTTCCTGACCAAGCGCTTCCTACGCGGAAAGGCATCGTTCGATGAGAGATTTAATCGCCGCGCTGTCATTGTCCAACCTGTGCTTCATCGCGTCGTGGCGGGCCATGCTCTACCCTCCCTTCAACGGATACCTCATCCATGAGCAACCTGACCATGTCGCTTTCGCGGCGCTGATGCTTGATGTGCTGCTCCTAGCTGCTCTGATGTGGACGCCCATCCCTTTCATCCGTCGTTGGAAAGATGGGCGAACAACCTCATTTGCGCGGTGGACGTTTCTGGCCGTGACGCTCATCGCGCTCAACGGGGTTCGCATCCAGTTCCATGCCCTCAGCGTGCCGGGACTCATCGAGGTTGTAAATAAAAAAGTATTGAGCTTGCTCCTCGTCATGGTGTTCGGCGCAAGCGTGTTTGTCCTCGTGCGCTGGTCAAATCGCGTGATCAACGCAGCGTGTATGGTCATTGCAGTGTTGACCCCGTTTGTGTTCGTGACCTTCTCACAAGCCATGTGGGTATGCCTAAAGGATTATGCGACAGTCGCGCCTGCAGAGAGCCGCCCTTTAGCGGTGAGGAAGCATGCGGAGCGGCCCGCGACGCGCGTCGTGTGGATTGTCTTCGACGAGCTTGATTACCGAACGACCTTTGCGACGCGACCCGCTGCGATCGAACTTCCTGAACTTGATCGTTTGCAGCGTGAAGCGATTGTTGCTACCGACGCTTACCCGCCGGCAGAACAGACTTTGCTGTCGATGCCTGCCCTCATCACCGGCAAGTACGTCTCCGCTGCCCAAACCGTCGGTCCTGATGAGTTGATGATTACGTTTGCTGGCACAAGCCAGCCGATCCGCTGGAGCATGCTACCGAACATCTTCTCTCAAATACGTGCCAGCGGCGGCGGCACGGCGGTTATCGGATGGTATCACCCGTACTGCCGCGTGATTGGGGACGATTTAACGAGATGTTTCTCGCAAGCGACCAGCACTGAAGTTGATTGGCGCAATCTCAGCATTTCGGGCGCAATGCTTGTTCATACACAAAGCTTGATTTCGATCGTTCCGCTGGCGCAGCACGTCCCATACATCTACAAGAAGAGACACGCGCAGCGCTACCTCCGGCTGCACGAGCAAGCGACAGAGGCGGTGGCAGACACGAACCTCTCTTTGGTGATGGTTCATTATTCTGTGCCACATCACCCTTACATCTATGATCGGCGGGCGGATGATTTCACGTTCGGGCCGGACGGCAACTACTTGGACAACCTTGAACTTGTTGACCGCACGCTCGGCGAGATCAGGCGCGCGATGGAGCTTGCCAGTGTGTGGGACGATACAGTTGTGGTTGTTTCAGCGGATCATGCATGGCGAGTCTATAACTGGTCACGGCAAAGCTTGTGGACAAAAGAGGAAGAGGCGGTGACAAAGAGCGAGGCGGACAAGCGCGTACCGTTCATGCTTAAACTAAAGAGGCAGAGGGAATCGACAACTTATGATTCTGCCTTCAACACCGTCCTTAGCCATGACCTTCTTCTCTCTATACTGCACGGCGAAGTGTTCGCGCCATCCGACGTGACGGCGTGGTTGGATCACCATCGATCAACTGGTGAAAGCGCTTACTGAATAATCTTTGTAGACCTACCCAACCATCAGGGGTGCCCCGGCCAGAGCGATCAACTAGCTCATCTTGACCTTCCCTTCCGAGAGTGCTTTCCTGTTCAACTCCATCAGGTTGCGTATTCTGATAATGGTGAACGGTGATTCTGGTGAGCGTGAACACGCTCCCGCCGTGCAGACGTTGGTGGTGAGTTTCTACTCCTGAGCGTTCACGTTCGTCAAGGTTTTCTCCTTCTTTCGCATTGATTCTCCTTTCAGTTCGATTCTGTTGGAGTTGCTCAACAAGCGGTCGAGCAGCGCGTCGGCGACCGTCGGGGCGCCCAAGTATTCGTGCCAACTTGCAATGGGAAGTTGGCTGGTCAGAAGCGTTGAACGGTTGCCATGGCGATCTTAGATGACTTCGAGAAGATCGTGCCGCTCGCTTTGTCCGAGCGGCTTCAAGCCGAAGTCGTCGAGGATGAACAACTCGGTCTTGGCAAGCGCGATGAGACGTTTGCCATAGGAGCCGTCGCCGCGTGCGATGCGTAAGTCGTCGCACAGGCGCGTGAGGTATTGTCAACTTAAGTTGGTAAAGACAGAGCACTGACCAAACTGGACCGGATGAGGCCAAGCTTTGCTCACTACCGTGATTCCTTGTCGGTATTCTTAAGCTACCATCTGAGCGCAACTCACCTCAGCCCATGTAGCAAGCCTTGACCTCATCTCTGCTCGGTACCGCTCGGCTGTCAGTAGATGTCGTCGTGGTCGGAA
>JACCTF010001029.1 GCA_013812565.1 Pyrinomonadaceae bacterium
ACATTGGTATGAAGCGCACGGGGTTGGCAAAAGAGAATACAAGCTGAAGTTGCCGTTTCTTGATTAGCGATGAAAGAAGAAGATAGAGAAAACCAGGTGGCACATTTTGTCGTGTGCCTCAACAATGATGGCTATAAAGCCTCGCTCGAAGTCGGTAAGTTGTACCGTATCGTCCCTGATAAGGAAGCGACTGCACACGGTTATCTCCGCGTCATAGATGAAAGCGGAGAGGATTATGCTTTTGCCGCAGATCGGTTTCATCCAGTCGAGTTGCCGCAAGCAGTAGAAAGCGCTTTGTTGGCAGCCACCCAATCATAGAGGCCGCCCCCGAACAAGCCATTGCTGCGGACGCGCAGTCAGCAACCTTCCTTTTGATCAGCATCTGAGCGCTCCGCCTAACCGCAGCGTTATTCCGCTAGCGCGAGTTACTTTCAACGTTTGACTGCATGAATGACCTTCTGCCAGAACCCACACACAGCAATTCATATCATCATAAGGAATAAGGACGATTCGAGAATGGAGCAGAAAACGCTTTTTCTCAGATTCTGGGAGCACGAAGCTTCCGCCACCCGCAAGGTTATCTCGCGCATCCCGCAAGAAAATCTGATTATCGACCTGACCCGAAATCCCGCACCGCACGCGAGATCGCCTGGCTGATTGTCTTAGAGGAGAGATGGCTGGTCGAAGCTTGGAAAGCGGGAAGATTGATTGGTCGGACATCCCAACACCCGCAACGAGGCAGGAGATTCTCGGTATTTATGACAGCCAGCACGATGAGGTGACGAGCTGCCTCATGCAGCTCAATTCCAAATCATGGGCGAAAGAGGTCGCGTTTATCATGCAAGGGCATGAGCTGAGACGAGCGGAAGGTTGTGAATTCGCGTGGGAGTTCTTGTTCGATCAAGTGCATCATCGAGGACAACTCTCCACTTACCTGAGACCGATGGGATCGACCGTGCCATCGATCTACGGGCCGAGTGCCGACGAGCCGTTCTAATAAGCACGTTGCTAAAGGTCTTGGCGTTGCAACTCCAAACCTTTGTACGTGCGGAGCGTGATAGCCATAACAGCCAGGAGCAAGAACGAGAGTTCGGGATAGGTTCTGGGACGGCTTGGCTTGCTCGCCGCTTAAGCTTCGCCATCATGTGCTTCCCCATATCCATCTGGATGGCGCTCCATCCAGTTCCAAGCTGACCGGATGATCTCGCGCAAATCTTGCATCTGTGGATTCCAGCCGAGTTCGCGTTTGATCCGCTCGCTGCTCGCGACGAGCACCGCCGGGTCGCCGGGTCGGCGCGCCGAGGTGCGCACAGGGATGTCACGCCTTGTCACCTCACGTGCCGCGTCGATCACCTCGCGCACGGTATAGCCGTCGCCGCCGCATCCCAAATTGTAAATGCCGCTTCGCTCATCGAGTATGCCGAGCGCCTGGATGTGGGCGCGCGCTAAGTCTGTGACGTGGATGTAGTCGCGGACGCATGTGCCGTCGCGGGTCGGGTAGTCATCGCCGTAGATTTCGACGTGCGGTCTATTGCCAATCGCTGCCTGGAGCACAATCGGGATCAAGTGGGTTTCCGGGTTGTGCTGTTCGCCGCAATTCTCGGTGGCACCCGCGGCGTTGAAGTAGCGCAGCGAGGCGTAGCGCAATTTGTAAGCTTCGTCGTACCAGCGAAGCGCATGCTCGAAGGCGAGCTTGGTTTCGCCGTACGGATTGGTCGGTCTGGTCGGGTCCGTTTCCTCAATCGGCTGTTTCTCCGGCTCGCCATAGGTGGCGGCGCTTGACGAGAAAACGATGCGGCCCGCCCCACGGTCGCGCATCGCGTCTAAGAGCGCGAGTCCAGCAACCACATTGTTGCGGTAATACTTTGCCGGCTGCTGAACGGATTCGCCGACGAGCGAATCTGCCGCCATGTGAATCACGGCTTCGATCTGGTGCTCTTTGAGAGTGTGCCGTAACAGTTCAGCGTCCATCAAATCGCCGTGAACAAAATCAGCGCCCGGCACAACGGCCTCCCGGTGACCTTTGTAGAGACTATCGTAGACGACGGCCGTGTGACCGTCTTTGATCAACTCTTCGGTGACGACACTGCCGATAAAACCTGCCCCCCCGGTGACGAGAACACGCATAATTTTCCAATCCTGATTGCAACTGTGGTATCAAAAAAGCGGCCGTCATGTTAGCACGCTTGTTCATATGGCGCTCGCCCGTATAACTGATGCATGAAAGCGGCCGATGTAACACAAAGTTAAGCTCTCGTTTCCTATGGCACCTTGCAAAAATCACATGGTCTTGCGTAGACTGCCCGTCGCACAAGGTGACTCCAATGAAAAAACTTCGTTAGGTATCCAGTAAGCTAAAGTTCCGAGTTTCTCTCCGCTTTTCCTCGCAGAGGAAGATCATCGGAGGCGATTCACTTCGGACGCTCCCTCTGAAGCGTTCGGAACTTCCGTCCGCTTACTTGGACTCCCACCCAC
>JACCTF010001037.1 GCA_013812565.1 Pyrinomonadaceae bacterium
GGGATGGGCAATTCAAGCGGGCACGTAGGTCACAACTTCTGCGAGCACTTTATGGGGCCGGGCGCAACCGCGCTTGTCGAAGAACTCGTCGATAAACCGCGCACGCTTGATGACGGACGGCCGAGCGGCGTCTACATTCCACGCTTCCAAAATCTCAACGAACGCCGCACTGATTACATCCGCGGCTATGGCTACCAGGGCGGCAGCGGCGTCTCGATGTTTCCCAACCAAGCAACGGGGCTCCCCGGTTTCGGCGCGGCTTACAAAAAGGCTGTGCGCGAGCAGACTGGCGCTTACATGAACATCGGCGGGTTCGGCGAAGTGCTGGCGCGCTTTGAAAATCAAGTGTCGCTTGACCCGACGATGAAGGATAAGTGGGGCATCCCGGTTTTGAAGTTCAATTATAAGTTTGGCGATAATGAAAAGAAGATGGCCGTTGACATGGCGAATCAAGCGGCGGAGATGCTCGAAGCAACCGGGTACAAGGTACTGAGCGTTCGCCGCGACGTGTTAGCCGAAGGCTGGTCGATCCATGAACTCGGCACCTCGCGGATGGGGAATGATCCAAAGACTTCGGTGCTGAACCAATTTCAGCAATCGCATGATGTCAAAAACCTATTCGTGGTTGACGGCAGCAGCCACGTGAGCGCGGGTTGCGTTAACCCGACGTGGACGATCATGGCGCTGGCAATACGCTCCTGCGAATACCTCGCCGATCAATTGAAGAAAGGAGATCTGTGATGCGCGCAAATGGTGAAGAAGTAGAGGATAGAATTAAAGACACTCAAGCCACTGCTGCTAATGAGACCGACACAGCACAAGCGGCTTCGCTGGACGCCTGTCCTGCCGATCACGCTAATCACGCCAAGCCGTCCAAATATGTTAGTCGTCGTGATGTGTTAAGGGGCGCGGCCGGAGTAGCCGTCGCTGCGCCGCTCATGGGATTGGATGAGGCTGCCGGACAGCGACGGCGGCGACGTGGCGCAACGACCAAGGCGAACGGTTCCGCGGCGGGGACCGGAAGCAAGAGATCGCTGTTCTTCAGCCCGGCGGAATTTGCGTTACTCGACGAACTAACAGAATTGATTATTCCGACCGATGAGCATTCGCCCGGAGCGCGTGCCGCCGGAGTCGCTCTGTTTATAGACCGGCGCATCGCGGAAACCAATCCAGCCATCGCAGATTACGCGAAGGAGCGGCAGACGTGGCGCAACGGCTTGAAGTTGGTTGACGGACTCTCACAAGAGATGAACGGCGGGAAAGCTTTCATGCAAGCGTCACCTGAGCAGCGCATCGCAGTGTTGACGCGTATGGCTGAGGAGGAGCCACGCCCGCAGTCACCACTCAGCCAACCAAACCCGCCCCGCCCCGGAGAACAGCCGTTGCAACAACCGCCGGGGCAACCAGGGGAAATATACAAAGAAGGCGGCCAGAATAGGCCGGAGCAGAAGAAGACAGAGTCTCCGCGCAAGACTGAGGGCGAGTTTTTTACCTTCCTGAAAACGCGCGCCGCCCGTGTCTACTACACTTCAGAGATCGGCATTCACAAAGAATTAGAATACAAAGGCAATCAGTACCTGCAAGAATTTGTCGGCTATGATATGAACGGCAAGTTCACCGATGCCCCGAAGGGTGACGTGTCGCGACGAAGCGGAGACTAGATTCTTCTAGGTTGCGTGTAATCTGAGTTAGATGCTCGCGCCCGGGGTCCACACTGATTATAGTGGCGAACAATGTTGACCCTCTGGAGATCTGTATGAGTCGAACAATAACAATTTCCGATGAGCTTTATGTTCGCTTAGAGGCGGAGGCTAGAGTGCGCGGCTTGAACAGCATTGAGCGTCTTCTTGAAGAGTGGGAACATACAGAAACTGACCTCAATCAGCGTGAAGATGTTGTGCGCAAAATAGATGGCTTGCGTGAGCACCTCTTTACTAAATATGGTGAGATGTCTGATAGCGCGGAGTTAATTCGAGAAGACCGAGCACGGTAATGGCCGATTTGGTTGTCGATAGCAGTGTGGCGGTGAAGTGGTTTGTCCCCGAACCGTACTCTGCTGAAGCGCGACGTATCCTTGATGGTTATAAGAATGGCACGCTCTCGTTCCTTGCTCCAGATTTAATCAACCCTGAAGTTGGGAACATCATTTGGAAGAAGCACATTTTTCAAGGTCTTGCCGTCTCTGATGCCCAAAACATCGTAGATGAGTTCCGCGCCTTACAGTTCACGTTTATTCCAACAGCAACTCTGCTCAATGAGGCTTATAAGATAGCGGTCAAGCATCGTCGGACAGTTTATGATTCGCTCTGTCTTGCTTTAGGTGTTCGTGAGAACTGCCAAGTTGTAACGGCGGACGAAAAGTTTGTGAATGCGGTTGGCTCAGCGTTTCCAAACCTTTTGTGGTTTGCGAATTGGAAGTAATCCATGCCGCATCTAACAAGCGATTACAGATGACTCGCCAATCCTTCGCTCTTCTGCAGCAGCTCAACCGCAGCGTTAGCTGTCTTCGTGTAAGTGGAGTGAACCCCTATCTTGAGACAAGTAGTTAAGCTAGGGTTAAGTGGTAAAGCGTCTGCTCAAACTCGGCTGGCGGTAAGTAGCCTAACGCCGAGTGCAATCGCTTCTGATTATAGACTTCTTCGAGGAAGTGCCCAATGCGAGCGTGAGCCTCAAA
>JACCTF010001044.1 GCA_013812565.1 Pyrinomonadaceae bacterium
GCAATATGCACGCCGGATCGGAAGTTGACGCGCGTGGTCGCTTTATAATTGAGGGACTGCCGAGCGGAACTTATGAGCTTACGCTGAATGTCAGAAGCAATACTCCCACTTCAACGCTCCCGCCCCAGCAGGTCAAGCAGACTGTCAACGTTACAAACGGAACTGAAACAGAAGCCACGCTCACTCTTAATCTAACCGCCACAAACACGGAGAAGGAGCAATGATTTGCAACTCGTCAGTACCCTGGTACGGGCGGCGATGGCGAATGCGAAGAAGTCATGCTTTGATCTTCGGCATCGTCGTCTTCTTCAGTCTCGCTCCACTGCATTATGGGCGCGCACAACAACCGCCAAACTCTGCGCGTGCGAAGCGGCCCGCGACTCAGATAAGGCGCACGGAAGCGGCAAGCCAAAACAAAGCTGCACAGACTTCTTCCGAGCCGCGGATCACCGGTTCAATTACGGGCCGCGTTACCACGGACGACGGCCAACCGCTGCAAAATGCGACTGTTTATATCAACAGTGTTAACGCATCGCAACGCGGGTTTCGCTCCACCAGCACCGATGGTGAAGGCAAGTTTCGCTTCGCCGATCTTGAATCCGGCGTCTACCACATCAACGCGTCCGTGCGGGGATACACTTCGTTTCCAAACATCGCAACCGCTTCGAGTGCTCCGCGCCACTACCGGCTCGGCGAAGACGTCGCCATCACCTTGACCAAGGGCGGGGCGATCACCGGCATGGTGACGGATGCACAGGGTGAGCCGATGATCTCCGTGGCCGTACGCGCCGTTCCGGTGCGTGACGCTCGCGGTCATCGAACTGTTCCTCAAGGGTTCGGAGGCGGCCACACAGATGATCGCGGCATCTACCGTCTATGGGGAGTCGCGCCAGGTTCGTACACTGTTGTCGTTGGTGGCAGCCCATTCGGCGGGAGCGGCGATGACGCTCCGACGTACTATCCTTCGGCGGCGACAAGCGGCACAGCCGGTGAAGTTGTCGTGCCTAGCCGTGGGGAAGCGAGCGGCATCGACATTCGTTACCGTAACGAGCAAGGGCACACCGTAAGCGGCACATTCACCGGAGTCATTAAGTCATCAACAAGTCTGTTCTTGGCCGTTAACGTACTGCTTCGCGACGCGGCGAGCGGCATGATTGAAGCGTCAACTGGTGCTTTCGAGCGCGAAGGCAGCTACCCTTTCGCGTTGAGCGGTGTGCCGGACGGCGAGTATGAAATCGTAGCTCAACACTGGTCTCGAGAGATCGAAGGCAATAACCTTGCTTCGCCGCCGCAACGCGTCACGGTGCGCGGCGCTGATGTGGGCGGAATCCAATTAAAACTTGGTTTACGCGCGTCGATAAGCGGTCGGATAGTTCTTGAAGCTTTGCAGGAAGCGAACAAGACAGCCGCTTGCAAAAGCGAGAAGGGCAGGGCATTGATTGAGGAAGTTGTCGTTACAGCGCGCCGCGACATTAAAGCCGGTGGCGAGAATCAACAGCCGCTCAATCGTTCAGCGAGCATGAGCACAGCACCAGGCAAACAAGGCGATTTCAAAATTCAGAATATAGACGCCGGACGCTACCGTCTGGAAATTGGCTTGCCAAGCGAACACCTGTATGTTCGATCAATCACTGCTTCAATGGCCGCATCAATCAAGCAACCGAAGGGTGCCGGGCGCGGCGGTGATAATAATTTCACCGTCCGATGGAGTGAGCAAGTTGGAGGATTGACAGTTGCGGTTGCAGAGGGCGCGGCTGAATTGCGAGGTCGTGTTATGGCAGCGGATGAAGGGCAACCTTTGCCTTCTCCGATCCGCGTTCATCTTGTGCCGCGTGAGCCTGAACGCGCTGACGCGAGTCTGCGCTTTGCCGAGGTTGTGGCGGAGAATGATGGTTCGTTTACTTTTCGGCACATCGCACCGGGGCGCTATTGGCTCCTCACTCGCGCCGCTCCCGTTGGTGAAGCGATTGAAGAAGCAGCAATGCAACCCGCCGCGTGGGATATGGAGGAGCGCGGCAAGCTTCGTCGTGAGGCCGCGGCTGCTAATACAGAGGTAGATTTACAGCCCTGCCAGCGAGTCGCTGATCACGTCTTGCGATACGCTCCGCCTTCGGCAAGCAAAGCGACAAACTAAAGCAGACTCTCAAAGCGAATCCGACATACGAGACGGAACTTTTATAGATATGCGCGTCACCATCGGACAGATCAACACAACAAACGGCGACTATGAGGGAAACGTTGAGAGTATTTTGCGCGTGATTGAGCGGGCGAAGCGCGACCGGGCCGAGTTGGTTGTGTTGCCGGAAGTGGCGATTCAAGGATACATGTCGCTCGATTGGTTTCTGGACCGTGACGTCGTAAGCACCGCGACCGCGCCGCTCGAACGGATCATCGAGGCGACCGATGGCTTAACGGCAATCGTCGGTACGGTGCGCCCGACGGAGCCACCATCAAGCAGAAGGCTTTTCAACTCGGCGGCGGTGATCTCCAATCGAAAGCTCCTGGGCTTTGCGGATAAAACGCTGCTGCCGGAGTATGACGTGTTTGATGATCCGCGCTATTTCGAACCGGCGCACGGGCAGCGATTGTTCGATGTGCGGAACAAGCGTCTGGGCATCGGGGTGTGCGAAGACTTTTGGAACGACAAGACGTTCTGGCGCGAACGCCTTTACGCGCACGATCCGGCGGACGAGTTGATCAAGATGGGTGCCGGGGTGCTGATTGCGATTAATGCTTCGCCGTTCAACAAAGGGAAGATCAGGCAGCGTTGCCGAATGGTTTCGCATCGCGCGCGCGCC